>JAAYVT010000402.1 GCA_012517025.1 Phyllobacteriaceae bacterium
ATCCGGTCGATCTGCTCGTTGATCGAGGATTCCTTCTCGATGTAGGTGTCGGTCCGCGGCACGTAGGCCTCGGGCTGGTAATAGTCGTAGTAGGAGACGAAATACTCGACCGCGTTGTTCGGGAAGAACGACTTGAACTCGCCGTAGAGCTGGGCGGCCAGCGTCTTGTTGGGGGCGAGGATCAGCGCCGGGCGCTGGGTGCGGGCGATGACCTGCGCCATGGTGAAGGTCTTGCCGGAACCGGTGACGCCGAGCAGCACCTGAGTGCGGTCGTTCGCTCCGATCCCCGCCACCAGTTCCTCGATCGCCTGAGGCTGGTCGCCGGCCGGCTCGTAGGGGCTGACCAGTTCGAAACGAATGCCGCCCTCCGACTTCGGCGGGCGCTCGGGGCGATGCGGCGTCCACGGCTTGCCGTCCTTGAACAGCGGATTGCCCGAGGCGATCAGCGCCGACAGCGCCTCGACCGTGGCGGTGGCGCCGCCGGCCGGCAGGCTCGCCGCCTCCTCGAGCCCGATCTCCAGCCCCGCCACCGGATTGAGCCCGCTCGCCACCCGCTCCTTCGCGGTCGCCGCCGCATCGGACTTCTTCGGCCGGCCGCGCGGTTTGGCCGGCGCCGGAGCGGGGACCTTCGCCGCTTCGGCGATCTCCGCCGCCCAACTCGCGATCGGTCCGTCGAGCGGCGTCGCGCCGGCGTCGTAGCCGCTCTGCGGTGCCTCGGCGAACCCGTCGGCGGCGAAGTCCGGCGCGGACTCCGCCGGATCGGACAGGCCGAGCGCGGCGGCCGCCTCGTCGCCGTCCGGGCGGGGCGGGCGGCGTCCGCGCGGGCCGACCGGGGAGCGGGATCCGAAGGTGTTGGGGCGAGAGGGGCGTGCCATGCCGCGACTATGGCGCGGACCGGCCGTCGGGAAAAGAGCCGTGTTCGCCTTTCGTCCACGTTGCGTCGGCTTTCCGAGAAAGAGATCGTGCGATCTCGCGCCGCCGGTCCGCCGGGACCGTCGGTTCGGTCGGGCGGGAAGCCGTTCGTTTTTTTGATTTCTTGGTGTTTTCGCTTCATGTTCACCGCCGAATTCGGCGCGGCATGTCAGCGGTCGCGCATAATGGGAGACCGGCCTCATGGCACTCATCGTACCCGTCGTCTTGTGTGGTGGCTCCGGCTCGCGGCTGTGGCCGGCGTCGCGCGAGAGCTTCCCCAAGCAGTTTCTCGCCTTCACCGGTGACGAATCGCTGTTCCAAGACACGCTGCGCCGCGTCGCTGGTGCCGAGTTCGGCGCTCCGGTCATCGTCACCGGGGCCGATTATCGCTTTCTCGTCGCCGAGCAGATGCGCGCCATCGGCGTGAAGGGCGACATCGTGCTGGAGCCGTTCCGCCGCGACAGCTGCGCCGCCATCGCCGCCGCCGCCCATCTCGCGCGGGCCCGCGATCCGGAGGCGCTGGTGCTGGTGCTCGCCGCCGACCATGCCATGCCCGACGTCGCGAGCTTCCTCGACCACGTCCACGTCGGTCGCGCCGCCGCCGAGGCCGGGCGCATCGTCACCTTCGGCATCAAGCCGTCCCGCCCCGCCACCGGCTACGGTTACATCCGCCCCGGCGCGCCGCTGGAGCAGCCGGGCGTCTGCGCCCTCGCCGCCTTCGTCGAGAAGCCGGACGAGCCGACCGCCGAGCGCTACGTCGCCGAGGGCTGCCTGTGGAACTCCGGCAACTTCCTGTTCCGCGCCTCGGTGTTCCTCGACGAACTCGCCGCCCTCGCCCCCGAGATCGGTGGTCCGGTGGTCGAAGCGGTGGCGAAGGCCGCCCGCGACCTCGACTTCCTGCGCCTCGATCCGGAGGCCTTCGGCAAGGCGGTGGCGAAGTCGGTCGACTATGCGGTGATGGAGAAGACCGCCCACGCCGCCGTGGTGCCCTCCGACTTCGCCTGGTCGGACGTCGGCGCCTGGAACGCCATCTGGGATCTCGGCACCAAGGACGCCAACGGCAACGCCGCCAAGGGCGACGCCGCCTTCCTCGATGCCAAGGACTGCTACGTCCATTCGCCCGGACGCCTGACCACGGTCGTCGGCCTGGAGAACGTGGTGGTGGTGACCACCCGCGATGCGGTGCTGGTGGTCGACCGCGCCCAGGCGGAGAAGGTGAAGGGGCTGGTGGCGCGCCTGACCGCGGCCGGCCGCAAGGAGGCGGTCGAGCACGTCAAGGTCTATCGCCCGTGGGGCTCCTACGAGTCGATCGACGACGGCACCCGCCATCAGGTCAAGCGCATCACCGTGAACCCCGGCTCGAAGCTGTCGCTGCAGAGCCATTTCCACCGCGCCGAGCACTGGGTGGTGGTGTCCGGCACCGCGTCCGTCACGGTCGGCGACAAGGTGACGGTGCTCGGCGAGAACCAGTCGGTCTACATCCCGCTCGGCGAGGTCCACCGTCTGGAGAACCCGGGCCGCATCCCGCTCGATCTGATCGAGGTGCAGGTCGGCTCCTATCTCGGCGAGGACGACATCGTCCGCTACGAGGACGTCTACAACCGCAACTGAGCGGGCGGGAGCCGGCGGAAACGAAACAGGCCGTCGGGGCGACCCGGCGGCCTTTCGTCTTCGTGGGCCCGCGAAGGGCGGCGCCGTCTCAGTCCTCGAACACCACGGTGCGGTGTCCGTTGATCAGCACCCGGTCCTCGAGCAGATGGGAGAGCGCCCGCGCCAACACCCGCCGCTCGATGTCGCGGCCCTTCGAGATCAGCATGTCGGGCGTGTCGCGGTGGCTGATGTGCTCGACGTCCTGCTCGATGATCGGCCCCTCGTCGAGGTCGGGGGTGACGAAATGGGCGGTGGCGCCGATGATCTTCACGCCGCGTTCGTGCGCCTGATGATAGGGCTTGGCGCCCTTGAAGCCGGGCAGGAACGAATGGTGGATGTTGATGCAGCGCCCCTGCAGCGCAGCTGCGAAGTCGCGGCTGAGGATCTGCATGTAACGGGCGAGCACCACGATCTCGGTGCCGGTCGCCTCGATCAGCCGCAGGATCTTCGCTTCCTGCTCCGCCTTGGTGGCCTGATCGATCGCCATGTAGTGGAAAGTGGTGTCGGTGAATTCGACGTGTGCGTAGGTCTCGCGCGGGTGGTTGGCGACCACCGCGGTGACTTCCATCTGCAGCTCGCCGATGCGCTTGCGATAGAGCAGGTCGACCAGACAGTGGTCGAACTTGGAGACCAGCAGCATCACCTTGCGCGGGATCGAGCGGTCGCGCAGGCGCATCTCCATGCCGAAGCGCTCGACGATCTCGTCGAAGCTCTGCGTCAGCGTCTCGGCCGTCAGCCCGGCGACCTCGAACACCACCCGCATGAAGAAGCGACCCGACAGCGTGTCGTCGAACTGCTGCGCTTCGGAGATGTTGGCACCCATCTCGAACAGATGCATCGACACCGCGGCGACGATGCCGGGGCGATTGCGGCAGGAGAGGGCGAGAACGTAGGAGCGCATCGGCATTCGGCGAACCTCGGAGACGCGCGCCGTTCGGTCGGGGCGGCTTTCGCGGGATTTCGGAGCGAGTTCCCATACCTCGGGACGGCGCGGGCGTCGAGGTCTTCCGCCCCGCGCTCAGCCGCCGTGATCGCGATCGATCGCCTCCATGAGGTCGACGAGCCCGTCGGCGCCGATCGCGTCGAGGCGCGGGAACGGGATGTCGTCGACGCAGGCGGTGGGCCCGTGGTCGCACATCCCCTGGCAATAGACCGGTACGAAGCTCCACCGGCCGTCGGCGCTGCGCCCGTACCACGGCACGCCGAGGCGCATCGCGATGCGGTCGCCGAGCGCCTCGCAGCCGCGTGCCCGGCAGCGCTCGCCGCGACAGACCCTGATCGCATGCGGCTGCCCGGCGTGCTCGCGCACGTCGCGATGAAACAGCATCAGGCCGCGCGCCGAAAAACGATCGACGCCGAGCGTCTCGACGAGCAGATCGACGGCCTCCTCGCCGAGCCGCCCGAAGGCGGCGGCGAGGGCGGCGAGGAGCGGCACCGCCGTCGCGCCGGCGCGGCGCTGCGCGGCGGCGATCGCACGGGCGCGCTTGAGGTTCCACGGTTCCGGCATCGGCGGCCCTCCGGATCGTCGCAGGCTCAGCGGAGGGCGCCGCTGCGGGCGAGTTCGGCGAGGAGGGGCGGCACCTCGACGACCTGCGCCAGACGGCGGAAACGCGGCGCGTCGTCCGGCACCTCGGCCTGCTCGTGCGTCCAGGTGACGGCATAGGGGATGTGGAAGCCCCAATACCCCGCCTGCAGCGCCGGCAGGATGTCGGAGACGGCGGAATTGCCGACCATCGCCGCCTCGCCCTCGCCGGCACCGAAGCGGCCGAAGATTCGTCCGTAGGTCGAGGCCGTCTTCTCCGACACGATCTCGACCGCGTCGAACAGGTCGGCGAGGCCGGAGCGGGCGATCTTCTGTTCCTGGTCGAACAGGTCGCCCTTGGTGATCAACACCAGCCGATGCCCCGCCCGGCGCAGCCCCTCGAGCGTCGCCGCCACTCCCGGCAGCGGCTCGACCGGATGGGCGAGCATCTCCCGGCCGATCGCCAACAGGTCGCCGATCACCGCCGACGGCAACGCCGCGTCGGCGACCTCGAGCGCGGTCTCCACCATCGACAGAGTGAACCCCTTGATGCCGTAGCCGTAGAGCTTGAGATTGCGCCGCTCGGTCGCCTCCAGCCGTTCGATCAGCCGTTCCGGCTCGGCATGCGCGCCGAGCAACTCGGCGAACCGTTGGTGCGACAGTTGGAAGATCGTCTCGTTGTGCCAGAGCGTGTCGTCGGCATCGAACCCGAGAATGCGAAGGGCCATGGCGTCCTCGTTCGGCTGGGGGCCGACTCTAGGAGGGCGGGCGCATCGGATGCAAGTCCGTCGGGCGCGCGGCGCGCGACGGAAGTGGGCGGGCGACCCCAGGGGATGACCGGGTCGCCCGCCGACCGCGGGCCTCGTTGTGGTTGTCGTTGTGGCCCGGGTTTCAGCTTCCGTGTGCACGGGCTGTCTACGGCCGGCTTCGATTGTATGCAATGAGCCATGCGTCGACCGCGGGGCTTTTCCCATCGGACGGTGAACCCGAATTTGCGCGAACCGTTGCAATTCGTCGAAAATCGGTGCGATCGCCCGCCGTCGGATACGGTTTCGGCCGCCGCCGTCGTATCGAGCCGTCGCCGCCTCACCGGATCGCGAAGGGGAACCAATGCCCGGCGAGCCGATCGAGCGTGCCGTCGCGGCTCATGTCGGAGAGCGCCTTGTCGAGGAGCTGTCCGAGGTCGCGGTCCTCGCGCCGCCGCGCCACTCCGGCGCCCTCGCCGAAGTGGACCGGGTCGATCACCTCGCCGCCGACGAAACCGGCGACCCCGCGCGGCGCTTCGCCGTCGAGCCAGCGATAGAGGGCGAGGGTGTCGCCGAAGACGAGATCGACGCGGCCGTCGAGCAGCGCCGCGCCGGCCGCCGCCTCGCTCGGGAATTCCACCGGCACCGCCTGCGGATGGGCGGCGGCGAGATGGGCGGCGTGCGCGGTGCCGGCGCGCACCCCGATTCGCAGGCCGGCGAGCGGCGCCCGGCCGGGATCCGGCGGCGCGTCGACGAGCCGGCCGACGAAACGCGGCGCGATGCGGTGGTAGGGCGGCGAGAAGTCGACGCTGCGCTTCGCCGCCTCGGTGATCGGGATCGAGGCGACCAACACGTCGGCGCGCCGCGCGAGCAGCGTCGGCAAGAGCGCGTCCCAGCCGACGGCCTGGATCTCGCACTCGGCGCCGAGCCGGCGGCACAGCTCCTGCGCCACCTCGACGTCGAAGCCGGTGGTCTCGCCGGTCTCGGTCTTCAGGCTGAACGGCGGATAGGCCCCGTCGGTGGCGATCCGCAGCCGCTTCCAATCGCGCGCGCCGGCCGGCGTCGCGACGCAGACGGCGAGGAGGACGGCGAAGAGGGTGCGACCGAGCGTCATGATCGATCCGTTCGAGGGCGGCCGACGGAGTCGCGCCTCCGCCGGTTCGGTCCTATAACACGGCCGTCGTCGCCGTGCTTCCTCGCCGCCGGGAGTTCTTCGCCATGTCGGAACGTGTGTCCGTCGATCGCCTTCGCCCGACGCAACTGACCCTCGGCATGGACGACGTCGTCCGCCGCCGCGCCAAGATCGCCGCCATGAACGACCGTCAGCTCGCCGATTATCTCGAGCGCAAGGCGGTGCCGCACGTGATCGGCCCCGGCGGTCGGCTGTGGATGACCGACCACCACCATCTCGTCCGCGCGCTGTGGGAGGAGAAGCGCCCCGAGGCGGTCCTCGGCGACTGCCTCGACGACTGGTCGAAGCTCGATCCCAAGGCGTTCTGGAAGCGCATGGACGAGAACGCCCTGTGCTGGCCGATCGACGCCGACGGCAACCGCCGCCCCTATGCCGCGATCCCCGGACACGTCTGCGAGCTGACCGACAATCCCTGGCGTTCGCTCGCCCGGCGGGTGCGCGGCAAGGCCTTCGCCGATCTCGACACGCCGTTCCAGGAGTTCATGTGGGGCGATTATTTCCGCTCGTTCCTGAGCCGCCGGCTGATCGAGACCGACGTCGCGCTGGCCGCCGACTTCGCCGGCCGTCTCGCCCGCCTCGACGAGGCGCAGGATCTGCCCGGCTGGCTCGGTGCCGACGACGGCGAGAAGAAGAACGACAAGAAGAAGGACGACGGCGGCGAGAAGGACGACTGAGCCGACCGGTCAGCGTCCGCTGCCGAACACCATGAACGGCGCCCCGACCACCGATCCGGCCACCCCGCCGACCGCGCCGAAGGTGCCCGACACCACGCCGCCGATCTGGTCGCCGACCCCGCCTGTGCGGGCGTCGGAGATCGGCTGACCGGCGATCAGACGGGTGCCGATCAGACGCACCACGTCGTCGCTCGCCGCGTATTTGCCGTGCGCCAGCTCATCGGAGGTCTTGACGTCGGTGAGGTCGAAGACGGTGACGTTCTCCTTGGCGATCGTCGACTTCCACGGCTCGACGCGAGGATCGATCGCGCCGACCCGTTCGACGTCGCCGGCGATCAGCCGGGAGAGGTCGAGCGCCTTGTCGTCGCGCGAGACGAACAGGGTGAGGCGCGGGCGCGGCTGGCCGAGTCGGGCGATCTGACGGCGAAACACGTCGGCGTCGATGTCCGGCGAGGCGAGGATCACGTCGCGGATCTTCGCCGGCAGGCGCCCGTCCTTGATCGCGATCTGCCGCAGCGTCTCCATCGTCAGCCACGTGCCCATGGAGTGGGCGAGGATCGAGATCTCCTTCACGTCCGGGTTCGCCGCCGCGCCGCGCAACAGCGCCTCGAAGGCATCGCGCGAATAATTGGTGCTCTCGCGGTCGTAGGCGTAGTCGACCAGCCGCCCGCGCGACGGCCAAGTGAACAGCACCGGCGTGAAGTCGGTCTTCGAATCGTGGACGAACTGGGCGAAGCGGAACACCGCGTCGTCGTAACGGGTGTTGAAGCCGTGCACGAAGATCAGCGCCCGGCCGTTGCCGACCCGGTGGAACCATTCCGCCCCCTCCTTCGGCCCGCGCACGTCGTCGCGGTCGACCACCGCGAAGGAGCGCAGCGGATCCGGCGGCCGGCTGTCCGGCCATTCGACGTCGCCGACCTTGCGGTTCGGATCGGGGGGGATCGAAATCTTCAGCTCGGTCTGGTGGATGGCGTCGCCGCGTTCGCCGTTGAACAGTTTGGTCGGATCGTCGACCGCCTCGCGGGTGGTGACCACCAGCATGTCGACCGGCTTCGTCCCCTCCGGCACCGGCCCGGTCACCCCGAGCACCCCCTCCGGACGGCCCGAACAGGCGGCGAGCAGCAGGAACAGGCCGGCCGCGACGATCGCCCGCCCGCGCCGCTCCGACTTTCCCGGTCTGGTGTCCGCCATGGAGATCGCCTCGTCCGCCCGCTCGACGGCGCGCATTCTGAGCGAGGCGATCGGCGCCGACAAGCGCCGGCCGTGTCACACCGACGGTTTCTCGGACGGCTTCTCCACCGGCACGTACTGCAGCGGCAGGGCGGTGGTGTATTTGATCTGCTCCATCGCGAAGGTCGTCGACACGTCGGCGATGTCGATCTTGGCGATCAACCGCTTGTAGAAGGCGTCGTAGGCCTCGATGTCGGGAACCACCACCCGCATCAGATAGTCGACTTGCCCGGCCATGCGGTAGAACTCGACCACCTCCGGCATCTGCGACACGATCTCGGCGAAGCGCTTCAGCCAGTCGTCGGAATGGGTCGAGGTGGTGATCGACACGAAGGCGGTCACCCGCGTGTTGACCTGCCGCGGGTCGAGCACCGCCACCCGGCGCTGGATGACGCCGTCCTCCTCGAGCTTCTGGATCCGCCGCCAGCACGGCGTCGTCGACAGCCCGACCCGTCGGCCGATCTCGGCGACGGGAACCGTGCAGTCTTCCTGCAGCACCTGGAGGATCTTGCGGTCGATGCGGTCGATCACGGTCGGCCTCCGATCATTCGGGGTATGAATTTCTATTTTTCTCGGGAATAGACCTGATCGCTTTTGCCGTTCGGGTCAATTATGCCGAATAAATAAAAATCAATTCCCAATCGGATCGCTTTCCGCAGGATGCGACAGGGCCTCGGCGACCCGTCGGCGCAGTTCGGGTATCGCCTCGGCCTCGAACCAGGAATGGCGTTTCAGCCAAGCCGAATTGCGCCACGACGGATGGGGCAGGGGGAACACCACCGGCCGCCCCGGCGCCGCGACGATCGCCCGCCAATCGGCGACGGTGTCGGTCAGGTTCGCCTTCGCGCGGTCGCCGAGGTGCCACAACTGGGCCGGCCGGCCGACCGCCAGGACGAGTTCGATCGCCGGCATCGCCGCGGTCAGCCGGGCCCGCCACGCCGGCGCGCATTCACGGCGCGGCGGCAGGTCGCCGCCGTGTGCGTCGTGGCCGGGAAAGCAGAAGCCCATAGCGCGCACCGCCACCTTCGCGCGGTCGTAGAAAGTCGGCGCGTCGATCCCCATCCAGGCCCGCAGCCGGTCGCCGGAGGGGTCGGTGAAGGGCAGGCCGGAGGCGTGCACCCGCACCCCCGGCGCCTGACCCGCCACCAGGATCCGCGCCGTCGCCGACATCCGCACCACCGGCCGCGGCTCGTGCGGCAGCGGGCTGCCGAGCGGCACGTCGCTGCAGATCCGGCAGG
>JAAYVT010000403.1 GCA_012517025.1 Phyllobacteriaceae bacterium
CGAAGCAGGTGGCGGCGAGCCTCGAGCTCTACCCCGACGGCGCGGCGAGCGCGCTGCGCGAGGCGATCGGCAAGGCCTACGGCCTCGACCCCGACCGCATCGTCTGCGGCAACGGCTCCGACGATCTGCTGCATCTCCTCGCCGAGGCCTACGTCGGCGAGGGCGACGAGGGGCTCTATCCGCAATACGGCTTCCTGGTCTATCCGATCGCCATCAAGACCGCCGGCGGCACGCCGGTGGTGGCGCCGGAGAAGAACCTCACCGTCGACGTCGACGCCCTGCTCGCCGCCGTGACCGAGAAGACCAAGATCGTCTTCCTCGCCAATCCCGGCAATCCGACCGGCACCTACATCCCCTTCGACGAGGTCAAGCGGCTCGCCGCCGGCCTGCCGAAGCACGTGCTGCTGGTGCTCGACGCCGCATATGCCGAATACGTCCGGCGCAACGACTACGAGGCCGGCATCGAGCTGGTGGCGAACTCCGACAACGTCGTGATGTGCCGCACCTTCTCCAAGATCCACGGCCTCGCCGGCCTGCGTCTCGGCTGGATGTACGGCCCGGCCTCGGTCGTCGACGCGATCAACCGCATCCGCGGCCCCTTCAACGTCAACGCCGTGGCGATCGCCGCCGGCGTCGCCGCGATCGAGGACAAGGCGCACGCCCAGGCGGCCGCCGACCACAACGAAGTGTGGTTGCCGAAGGTGACGGCGGCGCTGGAAGGGCTCGGCCTGACGGTCGCCCCGTCGGTCGCCAACTTCATCCTGGTCGGCTTCCCCGATCGCGACGGCAAGCGCGCGCCGGCGGCCGACGCGTTCCTGCAGTCGCGCGGCGTCGTGGTGCGGCGGATGGAGGCCTACGGGCTCGGCAATTCCCTGCGCATGACGATCGGCTCGGCCGAGGCTTGCGAGGCGGTGATCGCCGCGCTGACCGACTTCCTGAAGGACTGAGACATGACCACCGCCCCGACCGGGCCGATCTTTCGTCGGCTCGCCCTGATCGGCATCGGCCTGATCGGCTCCTCGATCGCGCGCGGCGCCCGCGCCTACGGGCTCGCCGAGGAGATCGTGATCTCCACCCGCAGCGCCGAGACGCTCGAACGGGCGCGCGACCTCGGTCTCGGCGACGCCTACCTGCTCGATCCGGGCGAGGCGGTGGTCGGCGCCGATTGCGTGATCGTGTCGGTGCCGGTCGGCGCCTCGGGCGCGGTGGCGGCGGCGATCGCCGATCATCTGGCGCCGGGCGCCATCGTCTCCGACGTCGGCTCGGTCAAGGCCGACGTGGTCAAGCAGATGGCGCCGCATCTGCCCGCCCACGCCCGCTTCGTGCCCGCCCACCCGGTCGCCGGCACCGAGCATTCCGGCCCCGACGCCGGCTTCGCCGAACTCTTCGACAACAAGTGGTGCATCGTCACCCCGCCGGAGGGGGCCGCCCCCGAAGCGGTGGAGACGCTCTGCGCCTTCTGGCGCGGCCTCGGCTCCAAGGTCGAGACGATGACGCCGGAGCACCACGACATGGTGCTCGCCATCACCTCGCACATCCCCCACTTGATCGCCTACAACATCGTCGGCACCGCCGCCGATCTCGAAAAAGTGTCGGAATCCGAGGTGATCAAATATTCGGCCGGCGGCTTCCGCGATTTCACCCGCATCGCCGCCTCCGATCCGACCATGTGGCGCGACGTCTTCCTGCACAATCGCGACGCGGTGCTGGAAATGCTCGGCCGCTTCATCGAGGATCTGTTCGTGTTGCAGCGGGCGATCCGCTTCGGCGACGGTGAGAAACTGTTCGAGCACTTCACCCGCACGCGGGCGATCCGCCGCGGCATTCTCGACATCGGTCAGGACACCGCCGCCCCCGACTTCGGCCGCACCCCGAAGAAGGATTGAGTGGACGACGGCCGGCATCCGCCTCGGCGTCGTCGCACGAGAGGCTTTGACCAGAACTCTCTAATATGTAGACTTCCTGATGTTCGTCGCGCGGGAGATCCGCGCGACGCCGCCACGGGTCCCGCGCCGAACGACGGGACCGGCGGCCGATCAGGGAGAAACGCCATGGCCTACGATTTCGAAGGGCAGACGGTCGAGACGACCGCGTCCGGTTATCTCACCGATCAGACGGCGTGGTCGCCGGCGCTCGCCGAGCACATCGCCGGCGTCGAGGGGATCGCGCTCACCCCGCGCCACTGGGACGTGATGACCTACCTGCGCGAAGAGTTCTTCGACAACGGCGAGCATCAGCCCAACACCCGCGCCATCATGAAGGCGATGAGCGAGAAGTGGGGCGAGAAGGTCGATCAGCGCGAGCTCTACGAGCTGTTCCCGATGGATCCCTCGAAACAGGCCGGCCGCATCGCCGGTCTGCCGGAGAGCCGCCGCAAGGGCGGCTATTGAACCACCGGCGCGGGTTTCGGCGCCCGTCAGAAACGGGTGCCGAAGCGCTTGCGCGCTTCTTCCGCCGCCCAGCCGGCGCGCGCCTGCTCGTCGGGCATGCGGCCGCGCGAGGCGCACCACACCAGGAAGCCCGGCAGGTCGAAGCGGATGCGGACGACCTTGTCGCCGCTGGCGGAGACCTCGCGCTCGATCTTGCGGGCGGCGGCGAGCCAGGTGTCGAAATCCTCGAACAGCACGTCCGGATCGGACATCACCGCGCGGGCCTGATCGTAGGTTTCGCGGCGAAACCAGCAGAAACCGAGGATGCGTCGCTTCGGGGTCTCGGGCGCGGGCTGGGGCATGATCGGTCCGTTCGTGTCGGGTGGTTCGGCGTCTCGGCCGGTTGGTACGCCTCGTCGCCGGGCGTGGCAACGCCCCCGGCCGGTTTCTGGCCCGGGGGCGTCGCGGTCGCGTCGGCGGCGCCGGTCAGATGGTCTGATTGTAGGCGCCGACTTCCGGGTTCTCGCGCAGCACCGCGTCCATGGCGTGGAACATGTCGCGATAGCGGGTCTCGGAGACCGGGCTCTCGATCACCACCACCAGCTCCGGCTTGTTGGAGGAGACGCGGATCAGCCCCCAGGTGCCGTCGTCGGTGGTGACGCGGATGCCGTTCACCGTGTTGACTTCCGTGATCGGATGGCCGGCGAGGGTCTCGCCCTCGTCCTTCATGGCCATCAGGCGGGCGATCACCTTGTCGCAGACGCCGTATTTGATCTCGTCGTCGCAGTGCGGCGACATCGTCGGCGACGACCAGGTCTTGGGCAGCGCCGTCTTCAGCGCCGACATCTTCATCCCCGGATTGCGGTCGAGCATGTCGAGGACGGCGATCGCCGAGACGAAGCCGTCGTCGTAGCCCCGCCCGATCGGCGCGTTGAAGAAATAGTGGCCCGACTTCTCGAAACCGGCCAGCGCCGACAGCTGGTTGACCCGCGCCTTGATGTAGCTGTGGCCGGTCTTCCAATAGTCGGTGGTCACGTCCAGCGCCTGCAGTGCCGGATCGGAATGGTAGAGCCCGGTCGACTTGACGTCGACGACGAAGGTCGGCTTCGGGTAGACCTTGGCCAGATCGCGCGCCAGCATGACGCCGACCTTGTCGGCGAAGATCTCGTCGCCGGTGTCGTCGATCACGCCGCAGCGGTCGCCGTCGCCGTCGAAGCCGAGGCCGACGTCGGCGCCGGTCCTGAGCACCTCGTCACGGATGGCATGAAGCATCTTCATGTCTTCCGGATTGGGGTTGTAGCGCGGGAAAGTGTGGTCGAGGGCGCAGTCGAGCGGGATCACCTCCGCCCCGATCGCCGTGAGGATGCGCTCGGCGAAGGCGCCGGCGGTGCCGTTGCCGCAGGCCGCCACCACCTTGAGCGGATGCTTCAGCTTCGGCCGGGTGGTCAGATCGGCGACGTAGGTGTCGGGGAATTTCTCGACGAAGACGTAGGAGCCGCCGCCACAGAGATCGAAGGCGCCGGCCAGCACGATCTCCTTGAGCCGGCTCATCTCGTCCGGACCGAAGGTGAGCGGGCGGTTCATGCCCATCTTGACGCCGGTCCAGCCGTTCTCGTTGTGCGAGGCGGTGACCATCGCGACCGCCGGCACGTCGAGCGCGAACTGGGCGAAATAGGCCATCGGGGTGATGGCGAGGCCGATGTCGTGCACCTTGCAGCCCGCCGCCATCAGACCGGTGGCGAGCGCCAGCTTGATCGAGGCGGAATAGGAGCGGTAGTCGTGACCGATCACGATCTCGCGCTTCACCCCGCGCTCGCCGAGCAGTGTGCCGAGCCCCATGCCGAGGGCTTGGATCCCCATCAGGTTGATCTCTTTGCCGAACAGCCAACGCGCGTCGTATTCGCGGAAGCCGGTCGGCTTCACCATCGGCGCGGATTCGTATTCATAAGTGTTGGGTACGAGCAGAGGTTGCGGCGTCGGAAACATGGGCTGCGGGTCCTCGCGAAAGAAACGGGTGAAAGGACGTCAGAGGAACGACGTCAGAGGATGGTCTGGCCCGTCTTGGCCCAGTCCTTCATGAACTGATCGATGCCCTTGTCGGTGAGCGGGTGGGCGACGAGCGCCTTCAGGATCGCCGGCGGCACGGTGGCGACGTCGGCACCGGCCAGCGCCGCGAGCTTGACGTGATTGGGGGTGCGGATCGAAGCGGCGAGGATCTCGGTCTGGAGCGCGTCGTAGTTGTCGTAGATGGCGCGGATCTCGCCGATCAGCTCCATCCCGTCGAGACCGACGTCGTCGAGCCGGCCGACGAAGGGCGAGACGAAGGTCGCCCCGGCCTTGGCGGCGAGCAGCGCTTGATTGGCGGTGAAGCACAGGGTGACGTTGGTCTTCAGCCCCTCCGAGGTCAGCGCCTTGCAGGCCTTGAGACCTTCCCAGGTGAGCGGCAGCTTGATCACCACGTTGGCTGCGATCTTCGCCAGCTTGCGCCCCTCGGTGATCATGCCGGGTGCGTCGAGCGCGATCACTTCCGCCGACACCGGACCGGGAACGATCGCGCAGATCTCGGCGATCACGTCGAGGAACGGGCGACCGGCCTTCATCACCAGCGACGGGTTGGTGGTCACCCCGTCCAGGAGGCCGGTGGCGGCGAGGTCGGCGATCTCGGCGACGTCGGCGGTATCGACGAAGAACTTCATGGGAGAAGGCTCCAAGCGGCGGCGCGGCGGCGCG
>JAAYVT010000404.1 GCA_012517025.1 Phyllobacteriaceae bacterium
CCGCCGCGCGAGGATCGCCCGCCGCGCGAGGATCGCCCGCCGCGCGAGGGTCGTCCGCCCCGCGACGGGCAGCCGTCGCGCGAGGGTCGTCCGTTCCGCGAAGGGCGTCCGCCCCGCGACGGGCAGCCGGCCCGCGAGGGTCGTCCGTTCCGCGGTCGCGGCCCCGGCGGCAAGGGACCGGCGGGCCCCAAGGGTCCGCGCGGCAAGGGACCGGCCGGGCCGAAAGGGCCGAAGGGCCCGCGCGGCGGCAAGGGTCGCGGGGGTGATCGGTGAGGATCGTCGGCGGGCGCTTTCGCGGCACCGCCCTCGCGACGCCGAAGACGCAGGCGATCCGGCCCACCTCGGAGCGCCTGCGCGAACGCCTCTTCGACATCCTGGCGCACGGCCATCGTGACGTGCTCGAGGATGCCCGCGTCCTCGATCTCTTCTCCGGCACCGGCGCGCTCGGTCTGGAGGCGCTGTCGCGCGGCGCCCGCTTCTGCCTGTTCGTGGAAGAAGCGGCGGAGGCGCGCGGCCTGATCCGCGCCAACGTCGAACGGCTCGGCCTCACCGGCGCCACCAAGCTCTGGCGGCGCGACGCCGGCGATCTCGGCCGCTGTGCGCCGATGGAACCGTTCGATCTCGCCTTCCTCGATCCGCCCTACGGCAAGGGACTGGCCGATCGCGCCCTGGCGGCGATGGCGTCCGGTGGTTGGATGCGTCCGGGTGCGCTCGTCGTGATCGAAGAATCCGCCACCGTGGATCTCGTATTGCCGGACGGATGGACGCTGATCGATCGTCGCGATCAGTCCGACAGTCGTGTGTATTTCGTCGAGCTCCCGAGCGAGCGATGAAATTTCGCCGGCAGTGTCATTTCAGTTCCTGGATTTTCTAGTCGTTTCGTTGCCGCTCCTTTCACGCCGCGACGAAGTCCGCAGTTTCGATGCGGCGAATACGCTTCGTTTTACAAATTTTTAGGTATGCATCGGCATCGTCGGTCTCCGAAAGAACAAAAATCGGTGAAGCCGCCTCCCCTGACGCGTGCGGCTCACTTTGTCGGAGGTCGCCATGCGCCTGTCGGTGAAGACGTCCCTGATCGGGATGGTGGTGGTGTTGTTGATGTTGCTCGTCGCCCAGGGCGGTTCCGCCCTGTCGCGTCTCGCCGCGATGGCGGACGCCGAGCGCGACATCGCGAGCAATTGGATGCCGTCGGTGGTCGCCCTCGGCGAGGTCAAATACGAGATCACCCGGTTCCGTCTGCGCGGCACCCGTCACGTCCTGAGCACCGACGAGGCCGAGATGAAGGCGCTCGACGCCGATCTCGTCACCTCGACGAAGCGGAACGCTCAGCTCTTTTCCGACTACGAGAAGTTGATCTCCTCGGAAGAGGAGCGCGGCATCTGGACCGAGTTCCGCAAGCGCTGGGACGCCTATGTGGCGCGGCAGGAACAGGCGCTGGTCCACAGCCGCAAGAACGAGAACGAGGCCGCCGCCAAGGTCTTCAACGAGACCAAGGAGGTGTTCGACGCGGTGCTCGACAAGCTCGACGCCGACGTCGAGCTCAACAATCGCGGCGCCGCCGACGCGAGCCGCACCGCCGACGAGACCTACGCGTCGGCGCGCCTGACGGTGATCGGCTTCATCGGCGTCGCCGTGTTGATCGGCCTCGCCGCCGGCGTCTTCGTCGTCGTCCGCATCACCTCGCCGCTGCATCGGCTGACCGGCGCGATGGGCGCGGTCGCCGGCGGCCGGCTCGACGCCGAGATCCCCTCGATCGATCGCGGCGACGAGATCGGCGACATGGCCCGCACCCTGGTGGTCTTCCGCGACGGCCTCGCCGAGACCGATCGCCTGCGCGTCGCTCAGGTGAAGCGCGAGGAAGAGGCCGCCCGCCACCTCGCCGAGGAGCGCAACCGCATCGCCGATCGCTTCCAGGCGACGATGGGTGCGCTGGCGGAGAGCTTCGTCAAGTCGTCGTCGGAGGTCGCCGACGCGGCGAGCAATCTCTCCGCCACGGCGGAGGAGACGGCGCGTCAGACCCAATCGGTCGCCCATGCCGCCGAGGAGGCCTCCACCAACGTCCAGACCGTCGCCGCGTCGACCGAGGAATTGGCCGCCTCGGTGCACGAGATCAACGATCGCGTCGTCCAGTCGACCCGCATCGCCGCCGAGGCGGCGAGCGAGGCGGAGACCACCGAGGCCGCGATCCGTGGTCTGTCGGAGGCGGCCGAGAAGATCGGCGACGTGGTCAACCTGATCCGCGACATCGCCGGCCAGACCAACCTGCTCGCCCTCAACGCCACCATCGAGGCGGCGCGCGCCGGCGAGGCCGGCAAGGGCTTCGCGGTGGTCGCCTCCGAGGTCAAGCAGCTCGCCGCCCAGACCGCCAAGGCCACCGACGAGATCGCCTCCAAGATCGGCGAGATCCAGTCGGCGACCTCGGGCACGGTCTCCTCGATCACCCGCATCGTCTCGACCATCGGCAGCATCCGCGAGATGAGCGGATCGATCGCGGCGGCCGTCGCCCAGCAGGGCGCGGCCACCCACGAGATCTCCTCCAACACCCACCGCGCCGCGCAAGGTGCCGGCGAGGTCACCGACAACATCTCCGGCGTCGGCCATGCCGCCGAACTGACCGGAGCCGCCTCGACCCAGTTGATGAGCCTGTCCTCGGAACTGTCGCGGCAGGCCGCCCACCTCACCCACGAGGTGGAGGACTTCGTCCGCACCCTGCGTGTCGCCTGACCGGCCGCGACGACGGACCGAGACGCGCGCCGAGCCCCCTCGGCGCGCGTTTCATTTGCGCCCGAACAGCCGCTCGATGTCGGCGAGCTTGAGCTCGACCCAGGTCGGCCGGCCGTGGTTGCACTGGCCGGAGTTCGGCGTCGCCTCCATCTCGCGCAACAACGCGTCCATCTCCTGCGGCTTGAGCTTGCGCCCGGTGCGGACCGAGCCGTGACAGGCCATCGTCGCCAGCACCGCGTCGATGCGCCGGCCGACCCGATCGGAGACGTCCCATTCGGCGAGATCGTCGGCGACGTCGCGCACCAGCCAGGCGACGTCGCCGTCCCTCAGGAGCGCCGGCACCTCGCGCACCGCCACCGCGCCGCCCCCGAAGCTCTCCACCACCAGCCCCACCGCCGCCAGATCCTCGGCGCGGGCGACGAGCCGCGCCGCGTCCTCCTCCGGCAACTCGACGATCTCGGGGATCAACAACAGCTGACGGGCGATGCCGGTCGCCGCCATCTGCGCTTTGAGCTTCTCGTAGGTGAGGCGCTCGTGCGCGGCGTGGGCGTCGACGACGACGAGACCGTCGCGAGTCTGCGCCACGATGTAGTTGCCGTGCAGCTGCGCCC
>JAAYVT010000035.1 GCA_012517025.1 Phyllobacteriaceae bacterium
CGCCCCCGACGCGGTCTACGAGCTGGAGCACTGGGGTGTTCCGTTCTCGCGCACCGAAGGCGGCGAGATCTATCAGCGCCCGTTCGGCGGCATGACCACCAACTTCGGCAAGGGCATCGCCCAGCGCACCTGCGCCGCCGCCGACCGCACCGGTCACGCCCTGCTGCACACCCTCTACGGCCAGTCGCTGCGTCACTCGGCGGAGTTCTTCGTCGAGTATTTCGCCATCGACCTGATCATGGACGAAGAGGGCGCCTGCCGCGGCGTCGTCGCGCTCTGCCTCGAGGACGGCACGCTGCATCGCTTCCGGGCCCAGAAGACCATTCTGGCCACCGGCGGCTACGGCCGCGCCTACTTCTCCTGCACCTCGGCGCATTCGTGCACCGGCGACGGCGGCGGCATGATCCTGCGCGCCGGCCTGCCGCTGCAGGACCTGGAGTTCGTGCAGTTCCACCCGACCGGCATCTACGGCGCCGGCGTCCTCATCACCGAGGGCGCGCGCGGCGAGGGCGGCTACCTGACCAACTCCGAGGGCGAGCGCTTCATGGAGCGTTACGCGCCGTCGGCCAAGGACCTCGCCTCTCGCGACGTCGTCTCGCGCTCCATCACCATGGAGATCCGCGAAGGCCGTGGCGTCGGCAAGAACAAGGATCACATCCACCTGCACCTCAGCCACCTGGATCCCGCGATCCTGGCCGAGCGTCTGCCGGGCATCACCGAATCGGCCAAGATCTTCGCCGGCGTCGATCTGACCAAGGAGCCGATCCCGATCCTGCCGACCGTCCACTACAACATGGGCGGCATCCCGACCAACTTCCACGGCGAGGTGCTGACCAAGAAGAACGGCGATCCGGACTCGGTGGTCCCGGGCCTGATGGCGATCGGCGAGGCGGCCTGCGTGTCCGTCCACGGCGCCAACCGCCTCGGCTCCAACTCGCTCACCGACCTCGTGGTGTTCGGCCGTGCCGCCGGCCTGCGCTGCAAGGAGACGGTGGTGCCGAACGGCCGTCAGGCCGATCTGCCGGCCGGCGCCGGCGACTTCGCGGTCGCCCGCCTCGACAAGTACCGCTACGCCTCCGGCTCGACCCCGACCTCGGAGCTGCGCAACTCGATGCAGCGCACCATGCAGAACAACTGCGCGGTGTTCCGCACCGGCGAGGTGCTGGAAGAGGGCGTCAAGCTCATCCAGAAGGTTTGGGAAGGCCTGCCGGACGTCAAGGTCACCGACCGGTCGCTGGTGTGGAACTCCGACCTCGTCGAGACGCTGGAGTTCGACAACCTGATCGAACAGGCGGTCGTCACCATGAACTCGGCGGCGAACCGCAAGGAAAGCCGCGGCGCTCATGCCCGTGAGGACTATCCGAGCCGCGACGACGTCAATTGGATGAAGCACACGCTGGCCTGGGCCGACGGCGCGACCAAGTCGGTCAAGCTCGACGACCGTCCGGTGCACACCTACACCATGACGCAGGACATCGCCTACATCGAGCCGAAGGCTCGCGTGTACTGATCCCAGCGCACGTTTCGACCCGTCGGCCGCCTCGGCCGACGGACCTCGACGGAACATTGAAGAGGTGAGACCGAGATGGTTCAGCTCACGCTTCCGAAGAATTCCACCGTGCAGACCGGCAAGACTTGGCCGAAGCCTGCCGGCGCGACCAAGATCAAGGAATACAAGGTCTATCGTTGGAGCCCCGACGACGGCAAGAATCCGCAGATCGACACGTATTACGTCGATCTCGACGATTGCGGTCCGATGGTCCTGGACGGTCTGCTCTTCATCAAGAACAAGATCGATCCGACGCTCACCTTCCGCCGCTCGTGCCGTGAAGGCATCTGCGGTTCCTGCGCGATGAACATCGACGGGCTCAACACTCTCGCCTGCACCAAGGGCATGGACGAGATCAAGGGCACCGTGAAGATCTATCCGCTGCCGCACATGCCGGTGGTGAAGGATCTCGTGCCGGATCTCACCAACTTCTACGCCCAGCATCGCTCGATCGAGCCCTGGCTGAAGACGGTGACCCCGACGCCGCAGAAGGAGTGGAAGCAAAGCCACGACGATCGCGCCAAGCTCGACGGTCTCTACGAGTGCATTCTCTGCGCCTCGTGCTCGACTTCCTGCCCGAGCTATTGGTGGAACGGCGACCGTTACCTCGGCCCGGCGGTGCTCCTGCAGGCCTATCGTTGGCTGATCGACAGCCGCGACGAAGCGACCGGCGATCGTCTCGACAACCTCGAGGATCCCTTCCGCCTCTATCGCTGCCACACCATCATGAACTGCGCGAACACCTGCCCCAAGGGTCTGAACCCGGCCAAGGCGATCGCGGAGATCAAGAAGATGCTGATCGAGCGCCGTCTCTGACGGTCTCGAGCCCCGCGAATGCACGAAGGCCCCGGCGGATCCCGCCGGGGCCTTCGTCGTTTCTCGTCCCGTCGTCCGACGGATCGGCTCAGTGGACGCGGCCGAACAGTCGCGTCGGCATCGCCTTCTTCTGCATGTCGGCGACGGCGCTGGCCCAGCCGTAGCCGTCTCGCACCGCTTCGCGCATCCAGGAGGCCGGCGTCGGGGTCTGCGGCACCAGAAGGCCGACGACGTCGCCGCCCTCGTATTCGAGCTCGGCGCCGGCGCGTCGCGCCAGTCGCTGCATCTGGCCGTTGGAGGCCAGACAGTTCATGTAGAGCCGCTCCATGCGGCGATTGCGGGCGGCGAGCAGCACGCGCTCCATCAGCCGCGAGCCGAAGCCGCGGCCCTGCCAGTCGCTCTCCACCGAGAACGCCGCCTCGGCGTCGCTGCGGGAGCGACCGAGCGCCCGGAGTTCGCCGACGCCGACGAGCTCGCCGCCGACGAAGACGCCGTGGATGAGGGTGTCGAGCGCGAAGCTGGTCTCCGCATAGCGGGCGACGAACTCGTCGCTCGCCGCCATGCCGAAGCGGTTGCGCCGGGTCGAGGGATCGAGCCGCAGCAGATGATCGCGGAAGGCTGCCGTGTCGGCCACCCACAGCTTGCGGATCGAGCCGCTGCGCGAGAGGTCGTTCATGTGGTCTACTCCTGTCGATGCTGCAGGTTGCACTGCAGCATTTCGTGAAATATTATGTTGCAATGCAATACGGCTGAAAAGAGGCGGATCCGGAGAAGTCCCCATATGCGGCGTTCTGCCGCATCCTTTCGTCGTAGGAATCGCGAACCGCCATCGCCTCCCCCTTCGCGCCGCCGAGAAGAGTCGCCTCGCGCCTCGGAGCGCGGTAGAAGTGGGGCCGGATCTCACGAGGAGACTTCGAGACATGATTCGCGTCGAGCAGGCCGCCGTCGCCGTGATGATCGCCGCAGCGCTCGGCGGTTGCAGCCGCCTGGGGATCGGCGACGGACCGCGCTATTCCACCGCGTCGCGCGCGCCGGCCACCTACGAACCGTTGCCCGCCGCGCCGACCGAACCGGTGACGCAGGGCGCGCTGCAGCCGCTGCCGCCGCCGACCGGCACGCCGCCGGC
>JAAYVT010000405.1 GCA_012517025.1 Phyllobacteriaceae bacterium
CCTGACCGAGAACGCCCCCTGCCCGCTCGACCACGCCGCGATCCCGCGCCTGACCGCCGCCGCCGCCGCCGTCAAGGCGACGCTCGCCGCCGCCGGCGTCACCGGCACCGACGGCGCCGAGATCGACCACGTCGAGTTCTTCCAAGCCGGTACCGACGGCGCGCAGAGCCGCAACTTCGTGCTCTGCCCCGGCAACGCCTACGATCGTTCGCCCTGCGGCACCGGCACCAGCGCCAAGCTCGCCTGCCTCGCCGCCCACGAAGCGCTGGCGCCCGGCGAGCCGTGGGTGCAGGAGAGCATCGTCGGTTCCCGCTTCACCGGCGTCTACACGCCCGGCGAGGCCGGTACCGTGCTCCCCCGCATCACCGGCCGGGCCTGGGTGACGGCGGAAACGACGCTGCTGCTCGATCCGACCGATCCGTTCCCGCAAGGGCTGGGGTGACGCCATGACCAACCCTCGTTCGGTCCTGGTGGTCGGCGGTGGCGTCGTCGGCCTGAGCTCGGCACTGGCGCTGCGGGAACGCGGCCTCGACGTGTTGCTCGTCGACGAGGCCCCGGAGCGGCCGCCGGCCTCCTGGGGCAACATCGGGCACATCGCCACCGAGCAGGTCGCACCGCTCGCCTCCTGGCCGATGGTGCTGGAGATGCCGCGCCGGCTGATGCTGGTCGGCGGCCCGGTGAGCTTTCCCCCGACCGCGATCGCCACCTGGCTGCCGTTCGGCCTGAGGCTGCTCGCCGCCGGCTCGCCCGCCCGATTCGCGGCGGGCAAGGCGGCGCTGTCGGCACTGCTCGGGCAGGCGTTGCCGGCGTGGCGCGACCGCGCGGCGACCCTTCCCGGCCCCGAACTGCTGAAGGAGACCGGTCACCTCGTCGTCTGGGAGAGCCCGGCCTCGGCGGCGCGCGGCCGGCGCGGCATCGGCGTGCCGGTGACCGAGGGCGTCACGCGCCACGAGGCGACCGCCCGGCAGAGCGCCGATCTTTCGACCGCGATCGCCCGGCCGCTCGCCGGCGCGATGCGCTACGCCGGCACCGGCAGCGTCGCCGATCCCGGCGCGGTGCTGTCGGCGCTGCGCCTCGCCTTCGTCGAGGCCGGCGGACGGGTCGAGTGCGGCCGCGTCGACGCCGACCGGCTGGCGCGGCGGGAGACCGATCTCGTGGTGATCGCCGCCGGAGTGCGCTCGAAGCCGTTGATGCGGGCGATCGGCCACGCCGTGCCGATCGTCGCCGAACGCGGCTATCACATCCAGTCGGCCGCCGCCGCGCAGGCTTGGCCGGAGGATCTGCCGCCGGTGGTGTTCGAGGACCGGGCGCTGGTGGTCGCGCGCTTCGCCTCGGGGCTGCGGGCCACCTCCTTCGTCGAGTTCACCCGTCCCGACGCCCCGCCCGACCCGCGCAAATGGGCGCGGTTGCACGCCCACGTCGCCGAACTCGGGTTGACCTTCGGTGCCGACACCACCACGTGGCACGGCTCGCGCCCGACCCTGCCCGACTATCTGCCGGCGATCGGGGTGAGCTCGAAGGACCGCCGCGTGATCTACGCCTTCGGCCATCAGCACCTCGGCCTGACGCTCGGACCGATCACCGGGCGGATCGTCGCGGACCTGGCGACCGGCGAGACGCCGCAGATCGATCTCGCCGCGTTCGCGATCGACCGTTTCGCCCGACGCCGTTTCGGCTGAGGAACCCCGCCGTGCCCGCGGCGCGGGCCGGCCTCGACGATCTTCGGCGGTTCGCCCCGCCCCCGTTTGCCCCCGAGAGGAGACCTCCATGACGTCGACCGTGTTCACCGGCTGCATGCCCGCGCTGATGACCCCCTGCACCCCCGATCGCACCCCCGACTTCGACGCCATGGTGCGGAAAGGGCGCGAGCTGATCGACGCCGGCATGTCGGCGGTGGTCTATTGCGGCTCGATGGGCGATTGGCCGCTGCTCACCGACGCGCAGCGCATGGAGGGCGTCGCCCGCCTCGTCGCGGCGGGGCTCCCGGTCGTCGTCGGCACCGGCGCGATCAACACCGCGACCGCCGTCGCTCATGCCGCCCATGCCCAGAAGATCGGCGCCAAGGGGTTGATGGTGATCCCGCGCGTACTGTCGCGCGGCCCCTCGATCACCGCCCAGCGGGCGCATTTCGAGGCGATCCTCGCCGCCGCGCCGGATCTGCCGGCGGTGATCTACAACAGCCCCTATTACGGCTTCGCCACCCGCGCCGATCTGTTCTTCGCGCTGCGCGCCGCCCATCCCAACCTCGTCGGATTCAAGGAGTTCGGCGGCCCGGCCGACCTGCGCTACGCCGCCGAGAACATCGCCGGCCGCGACGACGACGTGACGCTGATGGTCGGCGTCGACACCGCCGTCTACGCCGGCTACGTCGACTGCGGCGCGCGCGGTGCCATCACCGGCATCGGCAACGTCCTGCCGAAGGAGGTGCTGCACCTGGTCGCGCTGTGCGAGGCGGCGGCGAAGGGCGACGTGGTGGCACGGGCGCGGGCGAAGGAGCTGGAATCGGCGCTCGCCGTCCTCTCCTCGTTCGACGAGGGGCCGGATCTGGTGTTGTTCTTCAAGTACATGATGGTGCTGAAGGGCGGCGCCGAATACACCCTCCACTTCAACCCGACCGACGAGCTGTCGGCGAGCCAGCGCCGTTACGCCGAGGCGCAGCTGACGCTGTTCGAGACTTGGTACGCCGAATGGTCGAAGCTCCCCGGCGCGACGCCGGCGTCCCGGGCCTGATCGGAAGCACGAGACGCGTTTCGACCCGTCGGAACGCGTCTCGACCGTGCATCGACGGCC
>JAAYVT010000406.1 GCA_012517025.1 Phyllobacteriaceae bacterium
GAGCCGGGCGTGGAAGGCCACGCCGGGAAGCGGGCGACCGTCGTGATCGCGGGCGACGAGCGAGATCACCACCACGCCGTCGGAATTGCGTTTCGCCTCGGCGTCGACCTTCCAGCCGCGCGCCGCCTGGGCCTCGGCTGCGGCGATCTCGCCGTTGAAGCGCTGGCTGTCGCGGAACGAGCTTTCGGTCACCACGCCCGGGAACGACCCGACGGCGCGCCAGATCATGTAGCCGTTCACCGCGAAGACGACGGCGAAACAGCCGACGAGGATCATCAGGACGTGACGGCCGGTGAGGCGGAATTCGCCGTCCTTCGGCTGGTTCGGTGTGTCGAGTGTCGTCGGCATGCGGTCCCTCCGGTCGCGACGTCGGGCGGGCTCCCGTCCGCCCCCCTTTGATTTCTGGGTCCGATCGGCGAGGCGGACGCGTCCGCCTCGACCGGTGTCGGGTCTCGACGGCTCCGCTCAGGGAGCCTTGAAGAAGTCCTGCGTATGGACCTTCTCGCCGTCCGACGAGGACAGGCGGAAGACGACGTCCTGCGAGGCGGCGACCTTGTTCTCGGCCGGCACCGTCAGGATCACGCGGATCTCGCGGGTCTGGTCGCCGTCCACCTTCAAGATCAGCGCCGAGCCGTCGTGGCCGGCCTCGCTCACCGTCTCCAGCCGGCTGTCGGCCGGCACGCCGGAAACCGACAGCATCAGCTCGCGTGCCTTGGCGTCCTTGTTGAGGAGCCGCAGCGTGTAGCCGTTGCGCACCGAGCCGTCCGAATTCAGCACGTACAGCGGATTGCGATCGTGCAGGACGTTGAGGCCGATGGTGGCGCGGGTGCCGAGCTTCCAGGCCATCAGACCACAGATGCCGGCGATCAGCACCACGTAGAGAATAGTGCGCGGCCGCACGAACTTGTGGACGTCGGCGAGGCCCTTCTCGCGCCGCTCGATGTTGATGTCGTTGTCGTAGGCGATCAGGCGCGGCGCCTGACCGGTCTTGGCCATAACGGTGTCGCAGGCGTCGATGCACAGGCCGCACTGGATGCAGGAGAGCTGCATTCCCTTGCGGATGTCGGTGCCGGTCGGGCAGACCGCCACGCACTGGCCGCAGTCGACGCAGTCGCCGGCCGGCTGGCCCTCGGCGCGCAGCTTGCGATTGGTCTTCAGCGAGCCGCGCGGCTCGCCGCGATCGACCCGGTAGGAGACGTTGTAGGCCCATTCGTCGGTGAGCGCCGCCTGGATGCGCGGCCACGGGCACATGTAGATGCACACCTGCTCACGGGCGAAACCGGCGAGCAGATAGGTCGAGAAGGTCAGCGCGCCGATCCACATGTAGGCGACGGCCGGGGCCTGGAAGGTGGCGAGGTCCTTCACCAGGGTCGGCGCGTCGGCGAAGTAGAGCACCCAGGCGCCGCCGGTGCCCCAGGCGATGAGGATCCACAGCGCGTGCTTCGCCGCCTTGCGAGCGAGCTTGGCGAGCGACCACGGCGCGTCGTCGAGCTTCTGGCGGCTGCGCCGATCGGCGCCCTCCACCAACCGTTCGACGGCGAGATAGAGGTCGGTCCACACCGTCTGCGGGCAGAGATAGCCGCACCAGACGCGACCGGCGAGCGCGTTCATCAGGAACAGCACGAAGGCCGAGACGATCAGCAGACCGGTGACGTAATAGACTTCCTGCGGCCAGATCTCGATGAAGAAGAAATAGAACCGCCGCGCCGGCAGATCCAGCAGCACCGCCTGATCCGGCTGACCCGGACCGCGATCCCAGCGGACGAACGGCAGAAGATAATAGATCGCCATGCCGACGATAAGGATCGCCCACTTCAGCCGGCGAAAGAAGCCGGAGACCGCAATGGGATAAATCTTCTTGTGATCGGCGTAGAGCTTGCCGCCCTGACCACCCGCCGCGTCGACACTCATCGCGAAGCTCTTCCTTCCATCGTCGGCCCGCCCGTCCGATCGCGCGGACGGCGGGTTGTCGCGCCCTCGTCGCCCGTCCTAGGGCGTCCGAGGAGCCGGGGCAAGACCGACCCTCGGCCAGTCGCCTTCACACCCCCGCGAATATATAATCAAAAAGCAAGTTCGACATCTCTCGCGGCGACGTGTCGCGGCCGCGACGGAGAAGGCGGGTTCGTCGCCCCGCTCAAAAGAGAAGAGGGAGGTGGTCTCCCACCCCCCTCTCTCGGGATCCCGATCGGATCACTTGCCGCCACCCAGCGAGTGGATGTAGACGGCCAGCGACTTGATGGTGACCGGATCGAGGCGACCCTCCCAGGCCGGCATGATGCCGTGCTTGGGCAGAGTGACCTGAGCCTCGACCTTGTCGACGCCGGCGCCGTAAAGCCAGATCTTGTCGCTGAGGTTCGGGGCGCCCATCTCCTGGTTGCCCTTGGCGTCTTCGCCGTGGCAGGAGGCGCAGTTGTCGGCGAAGATCTGCTTGCCGTCCGGCGCCGCCTTCACGGCGGTGTCGGAGAGCGACATCACGTAGGTGGCGACCGAGTGGATCTGCTCCTTGGTGAGGATGCCGTCCTTGCCGAAGCTCGGCATGGTCATGTCGCGCATCTTCTCGTTGCCGGAACGGATGCCGAAGCGGATCGTCTGGTAGATGTCCTCCAGCTTGCCGCCCCACAGCCAATCGTCGTCCTGCAGGTTCGGGAAGCCCGGACCGCCGGTCGCGCCCGAGCCGTGGCAGGGAGCGCAGTTGTCACCGAAGGCCGCCTTGCCGTTGGCCATCGCGAACTCGAGGAAGGCCGGGGTCGACTTGATCTTGTCGAGCGGCGCCTCGGCGAGGCCGGCGGCGTTGGCGAGACGAGCGGTCTTGCCGTTCTCGTAGTCGGCCATCGCGGTGGTGCGGTTCTGCGCACCGAAGATGCCGTGGGTGTAGTCCGAGACGAGCGGCCACGTCGGGTACACGACCCAGTAGCCGATCGCCCAGAGAATGCAGACATAGAACACGTAGAGCCACCACTTCGGCAGCGGCGTGTTCAGTTCCTTCAGACCGTCCCATTCGTGGCCGGTCGTCGTCTGACCCGACAGATGGTCGAGTTCCTGTTGTGCCATGGATCAATCCTCCCGCAGGGGGATACGCGAGGCCTCGTCGAAAGACCGCTTGTTTTTCGGTATCAGGGCATAGACGAGGACGCCCGCGAAGATGACGAAGAAGTAGACGAGTCCCCACGTCTGAGCGAAATGTGCGACCGATTCGTAGGTGGCCATGTATTGCCCTCCTCGCGTCAGCGCATGTTCGCCTTGTCGTCGAAGTGAGAGAAGTCCACCATGGTACCGAGCACCTGGAGATAGGCGATCACGGCATCCAGCTCGGTGACCTTGGCGGGGTTGCCGTCGAAGTCACGTGCCACCGGGGTGCTGAGTTTGTCGCCCTTCGAGGTCACGACCGTGTAGCGCTTCTGGAACGCTTCGACGTTCTTGTCGTCGGGGTTCACCTGAGCCTGGATGTCGGCCACCGCGTTTTCGATCTCGTCGTCCGTGTAGGGGACGCCGACGATGCGGTTGGTCTTCATCACGTCGGCGATGTGCCGGGTGTCCAGCTCGTTCTTCGCCAGGAAGGGATATCCGGGCATCACGCTGTCGGGAACGACCGAGCGCGGGTCGGTCAGATGCTCGACGTGCCACTTGTCGGAATACTTGTTGCCGACGCGGGCCAGATCGGGACCGGTGCGCTTGGAACCCCACTGGAAGGGGTGGTCGTACATGGATTCCGCCGCGAGAGAGTAGTGGCCGTAGCGTTCGATCTCGTCGCGCATCGGACGGATCATCTGGCTGTGGCAGAGGTAGCAGCCCTCGCGGATGTAGATGTTGCGGCCGGCGAGCTCGAGCGGGGTGTAGGGACGGATGCCCTCCACCTTCTCGATCGTGCTCTTCAGATAGAAGAGCGGCACGATCTCGACGAGGCCGCCGATCGCCACGGCGATCAGGATGCCGACGAGCAGAACGATCGAGTTCTTTTCGAAAACGGCGTGTTTTTCGATCAGGGACATGGATCGTTTCTCCTCACTCGGCCGGGGCCAGAGCCGGGGAGCCGGCGGTGGCGCTTTCGGCGTCCTCACCATGAACCACGGTCATGTACAGATTGAAGACCATGATCAGAGCGCCGACCAGGAACAGGGCGCCGCCGAGAGCACGGATCGCGTAGTAGGGGTGCATGGCCGCGACGGTCTCGATGAACGAGTACTCGAGGAAGCCGAGCTTGTCGTAGGCGCGCCACATCAGGCCCTGCATGATGCCCGACACCCACATGGCGCAGATGTAGAACACGATGCCGATGGTGGCGGTCCAGAAGTGCCAGCTGACCAGCTTCAGCGACCACACTTCCTTCTTGTTCCACAGCCACGGGAACAGGCAGTAGAGAGCGCCGAAGGAGATGAAGCCGACCCAGCCGAGCGCGCCGGAGTGGACGTGACCGATGGTCCAGTCGGTGTAGTGCGACAGGCCGTTGACGGCCTTGATCGACATCAGCGGGCCTTCGAAGGTCGACATGCCGTAGAAGGCGACCGACACGACGAGCATGCGCAGAACCGGGTCGGTGCGCAGCTTGTCCCAGGCGCCCGAGAGCGTCATCAGGCCGTTGATCATGCCGCCCCAGGACGGCATCCACAGGATGACCGAGAAGGTCATGCCGAGGGTCGAGGCCCATTCGGGCAGAGCCGTGTAGTGCAGGTGATGCGGGCCGGCCCAGATGTAGATGAAGATCAACGCCCAGAAGTGCACGATCGACAGCCGGTAGGAGTAGACCGGCCGCTCCGCCCGCTTCGGAACGAAGTAGTACATCATGCCGAGGAAGGCGGCGGTGAGGAAGAAGCCGACCGCGTTGTGGCCGTACCACCACTGAACCATCGCGTCCTGCACGCCGGAGAAGGCCTGCACGGACTTGATCGAATAGACCGACACCGGCACCGACACGTTGTTGCCGAGGTGCAGCATCGCGATGGTGACGATGAAGGCGAGATAGAACCAGTTGGCCACGTAGATGTGGCTCTCACGGCGCTTCCACAGGGTGCCGAGGAAGGCGAGCAGGTAGACGACCCAGACGATGGTCAGCCACAGGTCGGCGTACCATTCCGGCTCGGCGTATTCCTTCGACTGGGTGACGCCCATCAGATAGCCGGTGCCGGCGATCACGATGAAGATGTTGTAGCCGAGGACGATGAACCACGGCGTCACGATGCCGGGCATGCGCGCCTGCGAGGTGCGCTGGACCACGTAGAACGAGGTCGCCAGAAGCGCGTTGCCGCCGAAGGCGAAGATCACCGCCGAAGTGTGCAGCGGACGCAGACGGCCGAAGTTCAGGAACGGCAGATCGAAGTTCAACAGCGGAAAGGCGAGCTCGGAGGCGATGTAGACGCCCACCAGGAAGCCTGCGATGCCCCAGAACATCGACGCGATCGCGGCGAACTTCACCGGACCCATGTTGTAGTTCGGCTTGCCGTCGATCTCCTGCGCCGGATTGGCCAGACGAGACTGGTAGCCCTTGATGATCAGAAAAAGTCCGCCGGCCGCGAAAATCGCGCCCACGGTGGCGTGAACCGCCAACTGCCAATCCCACGCCTTGCCGGCGAGAATCACGCAGACGACGGCGAGAAGCGCGAGGAAGAGGGAATATCCCATCTCCTCGAGCGTGAATGCCTTTGTCTCGACTGGTCGAGCCATCGTTCGCCCCGTTTCTTTCTATTCGATACGCCCCCGGACGGCTCGCCCTTCCACCCCGACGTCGGATCACTCCGCGCCGGGACGGGTACGACGGCCGTCCGCCTCTTCGTTCGGCGTCCCGACGACGTTCACCGAGTTCCCCCCCGGTGAGCGGCGTCGACGCGCCGATCGGGTATCGGCCCGGCCCTCCGGCCGACCCTTTCCCCCATGCTCCGAGCCGGATCGAAACGATCCGAATCGGTGTCGGCGGTAGGCTGGGTCTTGGTCGAGGAACCGAACGCGGGCGCAGAATACCCGCGGGTGATCCCCCTCAGCAGACGGTCGAAATACCTACAGCCAAACGTCCAATCCCTTAGCCCCGCGACCGCCGCGCCGCAATCGTGAATGACCGTCGCAAAACGCGACACGGCGTCTCGGTACATCCGGAAAGCGCAGGTTTTCAAAGCGATCCGACGGGTCTAGAGTGTTCCCCGCCGCAGGTTCGAGCACGGCTCGCGACGGCCACGACACTCGGGGAGCGAGCATCTTCTCGGGCGACGGGGTGGGTCATCTCGCGTTTGCGGCGGAATCGGAGGGGTTTCGACGGGCGCGTCCGAGCGGGACGCGGCTCGTGTTTCGGCGTTTCCGGCCGCCCGACGGGCGGGGCGGGAAAGCCGTCCGAGCCTTCGCTTCCATCGTCGTCGGACCGCCCGCGCGCCGTGCTCGCGACGGGCGCCGATTTCCTCTCCTCCGGAGTTGATCCGGGTCAAGGCCGCGCGAGGACCGAGACGTCATGGTGACGCCCATGTCGAACACGATCGAACTCAAATACGCGACGCGCAGCGTCCCGCGCTACACCAGCTACCCGACCGCGCCGCATTTCGGCGACGACGTCGACGCGACGGTCTATGCCGGCTGGCTCGCCGCGCTGCCGGCGTCGGCGCCGGTGTCGCTCTATCTGCACGTCCCCTATTGTCGGGCGATCTGCCACTACTGCGGCTGCCACACCAAGGCGGCGCTGAAGGACGAGCCGGTGATCGACTACGCCGAGGGGCTGGTCGCCGAGATCGATCTGGTGCGGGCGGCGATCGGACGGCGGTTGCCGGTCGGCCATGTCCACTGGGGCGGCGGCACGCCGAGCCTGTTGCCGGTGCCGTCGTTCGAGGCGGTGGTGGCGAAGCTGCGCGAGGCCTTCGACTTCCGCCCCGGCGCCGAGCACGCGATGGAGCTCGATCCGCGCACGGTGACGCCGGAGCTGGCGGTGGCCTTGGCGAAGGCCGGGGTGACGCGGGCGAGCCTCGGCGTCCAGGACTTCGACGCGACGGTGCAACAGGCGATCGGCCGGATCCAGCCGATCGAGACGGTGGCGGCGGCGGTCGCGATGCTGCGCGAGGCAGGGATCGCGGCGATCAACTTCGATCTGATGTACGGCCTGCCGCACCAGTCGGCGGCGACGATCCGGCGGACGGTGGAGCTGGCGCACGAGTTCGCGCCGAGCCGCATCGCGCTCTTCGGCTATGCCCACGTGCCGTGGTTCAAGAAGCATCAGCGGCTGATCGACGAGGCGGCGCTGCCGGGAGCGACCGAGCGGATCGCGCTGGAGCGCACCGCCCGCGACGTGCTGGCCGAGTTCGGTTACGAGCCGATCGGCCTCGACCATTTCGCCCTGCCGCAGGACGACATGGCGAAGGCGGCGAAGTCCGGCGATCTGCATCGCAACTTCCAGGGCTACACCACCGACGCCTGCGCGACGCTGATCGGCTTCGGCGCCTCCTCGATCGGCCAGTCGGCGGCGGGCTTCGCGCAGAACGATCCCGACATCGGCCGGTGGCGGCGGGCGGTCGAGGCGGGGCGGCTGCCGATCGCCAAGGGCAAGGCGCTCGACGACGACGATCGGCTGCGCGCCGCGATCATCGAGCGGATCATGTGCGACTACGCGGTCGACCTCGACGCGGTGTGCGCCGAACACGGGACGGACGCCGGCGCGGTCGCCGACGCCTTCGCGCGTCTGGAGGAGCCGGCGCGCGACGGCCTGGTGACGATCGACGGGCATCGACTGACGGTCACCGACCTCGGCCGCCCGCTGGTGCGGATCGTGGCGGCGGCCTTCGACGTCTATCTGGCGCGAACGGCGGCACGGCATTCCGTGGCGGTGTGAGGGAGAGGCCCCTCCCCGCGCGATGGTTTCGACGGCCGGTTCCTTCGGGGGCCGGCCGTCGGTGTCTTCGCACTCAGTCGACGGCGATCGGGGCGACGGTGGCGGCGAGCACCGCCACCAATTCGCCCGGCGCGATGCGGATCTCGAGGCCGCGGCGGCCGCCGGAGACGTGCACCAACTCCGGCCGCAGCAGCGCCTCGTCGGCGACGACCGGCAGCGGCCGCTTGGTGCCGAAGGGCGAGATGCCGCCGAGGACGTAGCCGGTCAGGCGCTGGGAGTCGGCCTTGTCGCCCATCTCCGCCCGCTTCCAGCCGAGCGCCTTGGCGGCGAGCGGCAGGCCGAGCTTGCGGGCGACCGGCACCAGCGCGAGGGCGTGCGCCTTGGCGCCGTCGCTCACCACCAGCGTCTTGAACACGCTCTCCGGATCGAGCCCGAGCTTCTCCGACGCCTCGAGGCCGTAGGCCTCGGCGCGCGGGTCGTGGGCGTATTCGAGCAGGTCGAAGGCGATCTTCTTCGCCTTCAGAAAGGTGGTGGCGGGGGTCGCGGCCAAGATCGGCTCCGATTCCAGATCGGCGCGATCCTAGCGGCGGCGGCGGCGCCGCGAAAGAGACGGCGGTCTTCCTCGTCCCCTTCGAAATTCGAGTCTTCGCCCCGCCCCGATCGGCCAGCGATGTGGAGCCCTGTGCGAAAGAGCCCGCCGGGGGGCGGGCTCTCGGGGTGTCCTCGCGAGGGTTCCCGTCAATGAGTGCCGGTCAGCCGGCAGATGCCGCAGACGTCGGTCAGGCGCAGACGGTCCTGCTTCTCGATGGCGACGAGGCCGCGCCGCTTGAGGTCGGAGATCACCCGGCTGACCGTCTCGATGGTGAGGCCGAGATAATCGGCGATCTCCTGGCGGGTCATCGCCAGCTCGATCACCTTCTCGTCCTTTTCGCCCTGCGGTCCGTGACAGCCGGGGATGCCGCGCTTGGGCACGAAGCGCATCAGGAAGGAGGCGACGCGCTCGAACGCCGACTTGCGGCCGAGCAGCACGGCGTGATCGTGCAGCCGCTCGATCTGCTCGCGCAGACACTCGGCGACGTGGACCTGGAATTCGTTGGAGGCCTCGAGCTCGCGACGGTCGAGGATGCGCACGACGCTCGGCGTCAGGGTCTCGGCGTTGCAGTCGTAGAGCGTGCCGGCGACGACGCCGAAGAGCGCGTTGGGCGCCGCCACCTCGACCACCTGTCGGCGGCCGTCGGGCAGGAGCTTGAACAGCATCACCGCGCCCTCGATCAGCTCGTAGACGCGATCGGCGGCGTCGCCTTCGTAGAAGACGGCGTCGTGGGCGGCGAGGCGCTGGGTCTTCACTCGTTGCGAGCGCGCGAAGCTCGACCAAGCGGCGTCGGCGCCGGTGGTGCGTGGCAGGGCGCCGGCGTTGCCGAAGGCGCGATCCGAATAGGCCATGTCTCGTCCCTCCTCGTCGATCGCCACCCACCCGTCACGAAAGCCGTGCCGGTCGTCCGTGAGTGGCCGATCCGGGTCCGCCCCGAGGCGACCCTGTCGTTCGACGTCCGCCATCTTCCCTCGCCCTCGATTTTCGGTGCCCGGCCCGTCTCCGGACGACCGAAAGGACGCGAGGATCGCGGTCCTCGACGAAAACGAGGCTAGAAAGAAGGCAGATGCCGCACAATTTCGTTGCGCTACTTACGTCGAAGGGCCTAAGCCGGCGACGATTTCGGTGATCACAGCACCGCCACGAGCGAATCTCCGGACAACGGCTTGCGCAACAGTCGAACCGAGGGGATGTCCCGCAGTTCGTCTTCGATGACCTTCTGCGGCTGTCCAGAGATCGCGACGACGCGCGGACGCGGCGTCAACCGATCGAGCCAGCGGATCACCTGAGCGCCGCCGATGCCGGGCAACCCGAGGTCGACGATCACCACGTCGTGGTCGGAAGGCGGAGCGCTCTCGAAGAAGCTCTCCGCGTCCGGATGCGAGACGACGTCGTGGCCGAGCGCCTGCAGCAACGAGCGCAGGCTGTCGGACACGCCCGGGTCGTCTTCGACGATATGGACCGTGCCGGTGGACGCGAAATGCGTCGCCGGTGAAACGTGGGTCATGGGGTTCTCTCGGCCGTGGACGTTCGGCAGTGTGTGCCGAATCCGGGCCGGGCGGCATCCGTAGAACCCCGTTGCCGTGCTCGAGATCGCGTCATCACGGATGCCGAGCGGATCGTTCGGCCTCAGCCGTGCTCGCCGGTCAGGACGATGCGGACGAGGTCGGCGGCGTTGCGGGCGCCGAGCTTCTCCATGATGCGGGCGCGGTGCACCTCGATGGTGCGGGGCGAGATGCCGAGATGGCGGCCCGCCTCCTTGTTGGAAGCGCCGGCGGTGATCTGACCCAGCACCTCGAGCTCGCGCGGGGTGAGGAGGTCGCGGCCGGGAAATTCGGCGGCGACGCCGGCGCCGTGGCCGTCGCCACCCTCGGCGCGACGGGCCTGGGCGGCGAGCGCCTCGCGGACGCGGTCGACGATCTGACCGGCGTCGAAGGGCTTCTCGATGAAGTCGAAGGCGCCGTATTTGATGGCGGTGACCGCCATCGGAATGTCGCCTTGACCCGAGATGATGAAGATCGGCGCCGGGTAATGGTCGGCGTTGAGCGCCTTCAGGATGTCGAGGCCGGAGCGACCGGGCATGTGGACGTCGAGGAAGACGCAGGCCGGGGGCCGGTTCTTGGCCGCCTCGAGGAAGGCGTCGCCCGATTCGAAGCCGGTGACGGCGAAGCCTTCCATCTCGAAGACCACCGCGAGAGCGTCGCGAACGGCGGGCTCGTCGTCGACGACGTAGATCGTCTCATCGGTCTTCTGCGTGCGACCCATCATGTCTTCCCCTCGCTCCCGTGCGACGGACCTCCCGCGGGCGGAGTTCCTGTCCCCAACGACGTCATTCGGCTCGCGGCTCGGATACCGATTCCAGCGGCAGCGACAAAACGAAGGTCGCGCCGCGTCCACCGCCGCCCGGCTCCACCAACAGATCGCCTCCGTGGTTCTGAGCGATCGAGCGCGAAATCGCAAGCCCGAGTCCCAGCCCCTGCTTCTTCGAGGTCGAAAAGGCCTTGAACAGCTCGCGCACCTTCTCCCTCGGGATGCCGGGACCGCTGTCCTCGACCTCGATCAGGAGGCGTCCGTCCTCGAGGTGGGCGGCGATGCGGATCCAGCGCTCGTCGCGCGTGCGCACCGCCTCGATGCCGTTGCGGACCAGATTGATCAGGATCTGCTGGATCTGCACCGGATCGACGTCGAGCGAAGGCAGATCGGCGGCGACGTCGCGCACCACCTCGATGCCGGCGCCGTCGTGGCCGAGCAGGGTCAGCTCCAGCGCCTCGTCGATCAGCTTGCCGACGTCGACCGACTGCCGGTCGGGCTCGCGCTTTTCGACGAAGTGGCGCATCCGCTGGATGATGGCGCCGGCGCGCTCGGCCTCGCGGGTCGCCTTGCCGGCGATCTCGAGCAGCACGGCGTCGATCTCGCCCGCCTCCTCGCCGGTCTTCAGCTTGCGCGACAGCGCCTGCAGATAGAGCATCACCGCGGTCAGCGGCTGGTTGAGCTCGTGGGCGATCGCGGCGCCCATCTCGTCCATGGCGTTGACGCGGGCCATCTGCACCAGCTGCGCCTGGAGCTGATTGAGGCGCTGCTCGACCGCCTTGCGCGAACGCAGATCGCGGATGATGCCGATGAACTGGCGCCCGTCCGGGGTCGGGCATTCGCCGACCGACAGCTCGATCGGGAACACGGTGCCGTCGGCGTGGCGCCCGCGCACCTCGCGGCCGATGCCGATGATCCGCTTCTCGCCGGTCTCGAGATACCGGTTCACCCAGCCGGAATGATGGTCGGCGAACTCCGGCGGCATCAGCACCGCAACGCCGTGGCCGATCACCTCCGCCGCCGGACGCCCGAAGAGCTCCTCGCAGGCCTTGTTGAAGACCATGATGCGACCGCGCTCGTCGATGACGACGATGCCGTCGACGGCGGTGTCGAGAACCGAGAGAAGACGCGCCTCCGAGACGGTCGGCGACTGAACTGACACGAGCGACGGCTCCTCCACGCGAACCCGACGGCGGAGCACCCGACGCGCTCCCGCTCCGGCCGGTCCGGAGATCTACCCATATCAGACAAATTTCTCTCGATTCTCAAGCCCCGACAGGTCGGCGCGTCAGCCAATCGGCGAGACGGGCACTCGCTTCGCGCATGCTCTCGGGGCCGCGGGCGTAGCACAGGCGCAGAAAACCGTTGCCGGCCGGGCCGAAGGCGGTGCCCGGTGCCAGTCCGATTCCGGCCTCGTCGACGAGGCGGCGGCCGAGCGTCGAGGTGTCGTCCTCGCCCTCGACGCCGAAGAACAGGTAGAAGGCGCCGGTCGGCGCGACGAAACGCGCGCGGCCGGTGGCGGCGATCGCGTCGCAGAGGATCTTGCGGCTCTCGGCGATGCGGCGGGTCTGGTGGGCGAGGAAGCCCTCGCCGTGGTCGAGGGCGGCGACCGCGCCGCGCTGGACGAAGACGGTGACGCCGGAGGTCGAATACTGGATCAGGTTCTCGATCACGTCGCCCATCTGCGTCGGCGCCTCGATCCAGCCGATGCGCCAGCCGGTCATCGCCCAGTTCTTCGAGAACGTGTTGACGTAGATCACCTTGTCGTCGGCGTCGGCGACGTCGTGGAAGGAGGGGGCGCGGGCCGAGCCGTCCCAGACGAAGCGCGAATAGACCTCGTCGGCGACGATCCACAGGCCGTGCCGGCGGGCGAGATCGAGGATCGCGGCGAGCTCGTCGCGGGTGGCGGTCCAGCCGGTCGGGTTGGCCGGCGAGTTGAGAACGATCGCCTTCGACTTCGGGCCGACGGCGGCGGCGAGACGGTCGAGGTCGAGGGTCCAGCCGCGGTTGCCGAAGGTCATCGGCACCTCGACGACCGTGGCGCCGCGGATGCCGACGGCGGCCGGGGAGTTGGGCCACGCCGGGGTGGGCATGATCGCCTCGTCGCCGGGGCCGAGCAGCGCGGTGGCGACGATCTGGATCGCCTGCATGCCGGAGGCGGTGACGAAGAAGCGCTCGGGGGCGAAGTCGCCGCCGTATTGCCCGGCGTGATAGCGCGCCAGCGCCTCGCGCAGCTCGGGGATGCCGCGCTGCCAAGTGTAGAAGGTCTCGCCGGCGGCCAGCGATCGGGTCGCCGCGTCGCAGACGAAGGCCGGCGTCGGCAGATCGCCCTCGCCCGCCCACAACGGAATGAGGCCCTCGCGCAGACGACCGTAGTTCATCACGTCGACGATGCCCGACGGCGGCGCCGACAGGGCTTCGGTGCGAAGAGTGGCGAGGAAGTCGGTCATGGTCGTCTCTCGATGGGGAAGAATCGCGCCGAGCTTAGCCGCCCCACGCCGCGGTGCATCATCAAAAGGTGTGATCGCAGACATCCGCCCGCGTCATGAATCGAACCGCCCCGGAACCGTCGCCGGCGCCGGGGCGGAGAAGATCGTCGGGCTCACTTCTTGAGGAGGTCGCGGATCTCGGTCAGCAGCACCTCGCTCTTGGTCGGCTCGGGCGCGGCGGCGGGCGCGGCCTCTTCCGCCTTCTTCAGCCGGTTCATGCCCTTGACCACCAGGAACAGCACGAAGGCGACGATCAGGAAGTTCAACGTGACCGTCACGAACTGACCGTAGCCGAGGGTCGCGCCCATCTCCTTGGCCTTGGCGTAGGTCGCCGGCGCGTCGCCGCCGCCGAGCAGGCTCTTCAGCAGAACGAACTTGTTGGAGAAGTCGAGACCGCCGGTCAGGGCGCCGATCACCGGCATGATGAGGTCGTTGACCAGACTGTCGACGATCTTGCCGAAAGCGCCGCCGATGATCACGCCGATGGCGAGGTCGACGACGTTGCCCTTGAGGGCGAATTTCTTGAACTCCTCGAGCATTTCGATCACTCCGCTGCGGCACCCGCGGCGCCGGTCCAGACACGCCATCCGTCCGACGGGAGTCTTCGCGCTCCCTCGTCCTTTCGAGCGACACATCCCACAACCCGCAATGCACCACAACGTCGCAGACCAAAGTCGAAGAAAATTTCGCCGAACCACGCCCTGAGGGGGCTCGCGACGTGGACAGACCCCCTTCGAGCATGATCTATGAAACGACGTCCGTTCGTGCCGGCACGGGGTTTCACGTGATCGAGAAGGCCGCCGAACCATGATTCAGGGTTGGCTCGTCCTCGCCGTCGCCGTCGGCTACATCGGCATTCTCTTCGTCATCGCGCACTTCGGCGACCGACGGACCGATCGGCGCTCGCCGATCGGCGGGCGGCCGACCATCTACGCGCTGTCGCTCGGCGTCTATTGCACGTCGTGGACGTTCTTCGGCTCGGTCGGTCAGGCGGCGCTCAAGGGCTTCGACTTCCTCACCATCTACATCGGCCCGATCCTGCTCTACCTGTTCGGCCACCGCATCCTGGAGCGGATGATCCGGCTGGCGAAGGCCGAGCGCATCACCTCGATCGCCGACTTCATCGCGGCGCGCTACGGCAAGAGCCAACGGCTCGCGGTGGTGGTGACGCTGATCGCCCTGGTCGGCGTCGTCCCCTACATTGCGTTGCAGCTGAAGGCGGTCAGCGCCTCGGTGACGACGCTGGTCGACCATCTCGACCTGTCGCTGACCCCGGCGCCCTATCGTCCCGACGTGCCGCTGATGGTGGCGCTGGGCATGGCGACCTTCGCCTGTCTGTTCGGTACCCGCCACATCGACGCCACCGAGCACCAGCAGGGCCTGATGCTGGC
>JAAYVT010000407.1 GCA_012517025.1 Phyllobacteriaceae bacterium
AAACGAGAAGGTGACGGCGCCACGCCGGTCGGCCGGCTGGAACTGCTGTCCGGCCGCCGTCGCGCCGATCGCGGCTCGGCCGTGGCCGCGCCGGTGCCGCTGCGCCCGATTCGCGCCGACGACGGGTGGTGCGACGACGTCGCCGACGGTCGCTACAATCGTCCCGTCCGCCTGCCCTGTCGCGCCTCGCACGAAGACCTGCGGCGCGAGGACGGTCTCTACGATCTCGTCTTCGTCCTCGACTGGAACGTCCGTCGTCGCTCGATCGGACGCGGCAGCGCCATCTTCCTCCACTGCGCGCGCGACGACTTCGCCCCGACCGCCGGCTGCATCGCCCTGCGCCTCGCCGACCTGCGCCGGCTGTTGCCCCGCCTCGGACGGCGGACGGTGCTGATCGTCGGCTGACGCGGCCGCGTCGACGAGCCGTTCTCGGGCGATCGAACCGGCATCGAATCGACGGACTCGTTTCGTTCTCGTGTCGATCGTCACCGAATCGGTCGCGGCGATTCGCATCTCGGCACCCTTTCCCAAAGGCCTTGCGAGGGCCGTGGACGGCCGCCCTTCGCGCCCGCACCGCCACCTCGGATCGGTCGCGAAACGCCCGTCCACGAGTCTGCAAATCGATCGATCGTTTCGAATACGAAATCATCTCGAAGGTGAATCGATCGCACCGACTCGTCCTGCGTGCACCATCAACGCGACGCGGAGGCGACGTCTCACACCGGCTTCGGTCGCGATCCGAACAGCGCGCTGCCGACCCGGACGTGCGTCGCCCCGAGCCCGACCGCGATCTCGAAGTCCGACGACATCCCCATCGACAAACCCGCCACCCCGGCCTCGCGCGCCAGCTTCGCCAACAGTGCGAAATGCGGCCCAGGCGCATCCTCGACCGGCGGAATGCACATCAGCCCCTCGATCGCCAACCCATGCACCGTGCGGCAGCGTTCGACGAAGGCGATCGCCTCGCGCGGATCGATCCCCGCCTTCTGCGCTTCGAGCCCGGTGTTGACCTGAACGAACAGTCGCGGCCGCCGCCCCTGCTTCGCCCCCTCCGCAGCGAGCGTCGCGGCGATCTTGTCGCGGTCGACGGTATGGATGACGTCGAACAACGCCACCGCTTCGGCCGCCTTGTTCGATTGCAGCGGGCCGATCAGATGCAGTTCGATCCCGTCCGTCTCGGACCGCAGGATCGGCCACTTGGCCTGCGCCTCCTGCACCCGATTTTCCCCGAACACCCGTTGCCCGGCGGCGATCACCTCGCGGATGTCCTCCACGGGAAAGGTCTTCGACACCGCCACCAGGGTCGTCGCCCCCTCGGCACGCCCGGCGGCGCGCTCGGCGCGGACGATGCGGCGGCGGATCTCGGCGAGACGATCGGCGGCGGTCATGAAAATTGTCCTTCGGTCGGTGGGATCCCTGCCTCTATCACGCGCGCTCCGCCGCCGTCACCCGTCGCGACACCGGGGTCGACCCCGTCGCCGGCGCCGTCCCGCGGCGCGAAAACCGCGCCGCGGCACCGCCGAACCATTGACCCGACAGGCGCTTTCTGTTGAAGGTCGGGGCGACCGACCGACGCCGCTTCGCGCCTCGCGAACTCATGCCTTCCGCGCCGGTCCCCGATCGAAGACGGACATACGATTCCCATGGCCGGTGAACGCTACAATCCCCGCACGACCGAACCGAAATGGCAGAAGATCTGGGCCGACGCCGAGGTTTTCGCCACCCGGAACGACGACACTCGGCCGAAATACTACGTCCTCGAGATGTTCCCGTATCCGTCCGGGCGCATCCACATGGGTCACGTGCGCAACTACACGATGGGCGACGTCGTCGCTCGGTACAAGCGCGCCAAGGGCTTCTCGGTGTTGCATCCGATGGGCTGGGACGCCTTCGGTCTGCCGGCGGAAAACGCCGCGATCGAGAAGAAGGTCCATCCCGCCAAGTGGACCTACGAGAACATCGACTACATGCGCGGTCAGCTGAAGGCGATGGGCCTGTCGCTCGACTGGGCCCGCGAGGTGGCGACCTGCCATCCCGACTATTATCGCCACCAGCAAAAGATGTTCGTCGACTTCTTCAATGCCGGTCTCGCCTATCGCCGCACCTCCAAGGTCAACTGGGACCCGGTCGACCACACCGTGCTCGCCAACGAGCAGGTGATCGACGGTCGCGGCTGGCGCTCCGGCGCGCTGGTCGAGCAAAAGGAGCTGGTGCAGTGGAACCTGCGCATCACCGCCTTCTCCGATGAACTCCTGACCGCCCTCGACGGCCTCGATCGCTGGCCCGACAAGGTGCGCCTGATGCAGCGCAACTGGATCGGCAAGTCGCAGGGTCTGGAGGTCCGCTTCGAGCTCGCCTCGCCCGGCCCGAAGGGTGAGACCACCGTCACCGTCTTTACCACCCGGCCCGACACGCTCTACGGCGCCTCCTTCGTCGCGCTGTCGCCGGATCACCCGCTCGCCAAGACGCTCGGTGAGAACAACGCCGACCTCGCCGCCTTCCAGGACAAGTGCCGTCGCATGGGCACCTCGGTCGCCGTGCTGGAGACCGCCGAAAAGGAAGGCTTCGACACCGGTCTGCGGGTCAAGCACCCCTTCGTCGAAGGCAAGACGGTTCCCCTCTGGGTGGCCAACTTCATCCTGATGGATTACGGCACCGGCGCCATCTTCGGCTGCCCGGCGCACGACCAGCGCGACCTCGACTTCGCCCGCAAATACGGGCTCGAGGTCACCCCGGTCGTCCTCCCGCCCGACGCCGACCCGGCGACCTTCACGGTCGACGACGTCGCCTATGTCGGCGAGGGCTCGCTCTATCATTCCGAATTCCTCGACGGCCTCGGCGTCGACGACGCCTTCGAAACCGTGGCGAGCCGGCTCGAGGGACGCACCGTCGACGGTGCTCCGCAGGGCACCCGCAAGATCAACTTCCGCCTTCGCGATTGGCTGATCTCGCGCCAGCGCTATTGGGGTTGCCCGATCCCGATGATCCACTGCGACGACTGCGGCACCGTCCCGGTGCCGGTCGCCGAACTGCCGGTGCTGCTGCCCGACGACGCCACCTTCGACAAGCCGGGCAATCCGCTCGACCATCATCCGACCTGGAAGCACGTCGCCTGCCCGAAATGCGGCAAGCCGGCGCGCCGCGAGACGGACACGATGGACACCTTCGTCGATTCGTCCTGGTACTTCGCCCGCTTCACCGACCCGTGGAACCGCGAGGCGCCGACCACCCGTACCGCCGTCGATCGCTGGTTGCCGGTCGACCAGTACATCGGCGGCATCGAGCATGCGATCCTGCACCTGCTCTATTCGCGCTTCTTCACCCGCGCCATGAAGGCGACCGGCCACGTCGGCCTCGACGAGCCCTTCGCCGGCCTGTTCACCCAAGGCATGGTCGTCCACGAGACCTACAAGGGTCCCGACGGCCATTGGGTCTCTCCCGCCGACATCGTCGTCGAGGAGACCGACGCCGGCGGCCGCATCGCGCGCATGAAGGACGGCTCCGGCCCGGTCGAGATCGGCTCGATCGAGAAGATGTCGAAGTCGAAGAAGAACACCGTCGATCCCTCCGAGATCATCGCCGGCTGGGGCGCCGACACCGCCCGCTGGTTCGTCCTCTCCGACAGCCCGCCGGATCGCGACGTGATCTGGACCGAGGCCGGCGTCGAAGGCGCCCATCGCTTCGTCCAGCGCGTCTGGCGGCTCGTCTCCGACGGCGTCGAGCTCGTCGGTGGCGCCACCGCCGAGGCTCCCTCGCCGGCCGCCCTCGCCCTCCTCAAGGCCACCCACAAGACGGTGGCGGCGGTCGAGGACGACATCGAGAAGCTCGGCTTCAACCGCGCCGTCGCCCGCCTCTACGAGTTCGCCAACGCCATCGGCCGGACCGTCGCCACCCCCGACGCGGTGAAGGCCGACGGCACCCTCGCCGCCGCCCTCGAAACCGCCCTCGACACGCTGGTGCGGATGATCGCGCCGATGGTGCCGCATCTCGCCGAGGAGTGCTGGGCGACGCTCGGCAAGTCCGGCCTCGTCGCCGACGCCGCTTGGCCGACCGTAGACCGCGCTCTGGTGGTCGACGACACCGTCACCCTGCCGGTGCAGATCAACGGCAAGAAGCGCGCGGAGTTGACGATCGCCCGCGATGCGGACGAAGCTGCCGTTCGCGAGGCGGTTCTCGCCCTCGACGCGGTCAAGGCCGCGCTCGACGGCAAGGCGCCGAAGAAGGTCATCGTCGTACCCGCGAGGATCGTCAATGTCGTCGCCTGAGACCGGAGCGCGCCGCGGCGTGCTCGCCCTGTCGCTCCTCGCGGCCCTCGCGCTCGCGGGCTGCACCTCGACCGGCATCCGCCCGCTCTACGGCGGCGCGGCGGGCGGAGAGACCGTCGCCGCGTTGCGTGAGGTCCAGGTCGCCTCACCCGGCCGCATCGGTCAGCAAATCCGCAACGAGCTGGTGTTCGCCTTCTCCGGCGGCGCCGGCGAGCCGATCCGGCCGCGTTGGCGCCTCGACGTCACCACCAACGCCGTCGACACCGCCGTCGGTCTCGACCGCTACACCAACATCGCCTCCGCCCATCTCGGCCAAGTCTCGGCCGACTGGGTGCTGACAGAGATCGCCACCGGCCGCACGCTCGCCAACGGCAGCTCCTTCGCCAACGCCGCCTACGATTATTCGCAGCAGCGCTTCGCCGACGTGCGCGCCAAGCGCGACGCCGAGAACCGCGCCGCCGGCGCGATCGCGCTCGACATCCGCACCAAGATCGCCGTCTGGTTCGCCGAACATCCGACCCCCTGACCGGCTGTCCGCCGTCGTTGCGGAGACGAATCGATGGCCGTCCTGAAGTCCGGCGAGATCGATCCCTTCATTGCCAAGCCGAGCGACCGGGTCACCGTCGTCCTCGTCTACGGCCCCGACGACGGCCTCGTCACCGAGCGCGCCACTCGTCTGGTGAAGACCGCCGCGCCCGGCGCCGACGACCCGTTCTCGCTGGTCCGTCTGGAGGGCGGCGATCTCGTCGCCGACCCTGCCCGGCTGGTCGACGAGGCCCGCACCGTGTCGCTGTTCGGCAACCGACGGGTCGTCTGGGTGCGCGATTGTGGTGCCCGCAATCTCCTGCCCGCCGTCCAGCCGTTGCTCGACGAGCCCGCCGCCGGCAGCCTCGTCGTGCTCGAGGCCGGCGATCTGAAGAAGACCGCACCGTTGCGCAAGCGAATCGAAGAACATTCTTCGGCTCTCGCGCTTCCCTGTTATGCCGACGGCGCCCAGGACGTCGCCCGTCTCGTCGACGCCGAGATCCGCGACGCCCGCCTCGCCATCGACGCCGACGCCCGCGAGGCGCTCGAGGCGCTGCTCGGCGGCGACCGCATGGCGAGCCGCGGCGAGCTGCGCAAGCTCTGCCTCTACGTCCACGGCACCGGCCGGATCACCCTCGCCGACGTCCGCGCGATCGTCGGGGATGCCTCCGCCCTCGCCATGGACGAACTCGTCGACGCCGTCGCCGGCGGCGATCCGGCCGCCGCCGATCGCCTCCTCGGCCGCCTCGAAGCCTCCGGAACCCCGGCCTCGGTCGCCGGAACCTTGCTGCAGCGCCATTTCCAATTGCTCGAACGCCTGCGCACCGACGTCGGCGCCGGTCGCAAACCCGCCGACGTGGTCGCCGCCGTCCAACCGCCGATCTTCTTCCGTCGCCGTGCCGAGATCGCCCGTCAGGTCGGGCTGTGGACGCCCGACCGCCTCCGCCGCGCCGCACGCATCCTCGACGAGGCCCTGCTGCGGAGCCGGCGCATGCCCCTCCTCGCCGCCTCGGTCCTCTCCGACGCGGCCCTGACGCTCGCTCGCGCCGCCCGCGCCGCCGACCGCCGCTGACTCACCGAACGAGAAAGGGCGCCTCTCGGCGCCCTTCGAAACGTCCCCTCGCGGTCGAGCTCGCCCGCCGCTCAATTCCCCTCGAGCCGCCGCACCAAGTCGTCGAGCTGCTCCAGCGTCCGATACTTGACCTCGAGCCGGCCACTGCCGTCGGCCTTGTGATCGATCGCCACCCACAGCCCGAGCAGATCCGACAGCCGCTTCTCCAAAGCGATCGTATCGGCGTCCTTCGCCTTCTTCGCCTTCGCCGGCTTCGGCGCCTCACCTTCCACCGGCGTCTGCGCCAGCGTCTCGGCGTCGCGCACCGTCAGCCCCTGCGTGACGATCTTCTCGGCCAGCCCTTCCGGATCGCTCGCCGTCACCAACGCGCGGGCATGACCCGCCGTCAGGCGCCCTTCGCGCAGATGCTCCTTGACCGGCTCCGGCAGCTTCAGCAGGCGCAGGGTGTTGGCGACGTGACTGCGGCTCTTGCCGATCACCTGCCCGAGATCCTGCTGCGTGTAGCCGAATTCGGCGATCAGCTGCTCGTAGCCGTAGCCTTCTTCGAGCGGGTTGAGATCCGCCCGCTGAACGTTCTCGATGATCGCGATCTCGAGCGCCTCCTTGTCGGAGACCTCCTGCACGATCACCGGAATTTCGTGTTGCCCGGCCCGCTGCGAGGCGCGCCAGCGCCGCTCGCCGGCGATGATCTCGAAATGATGCGCCTCGCCCGGTGCCGTCCGCACCAGGATCGGTTGCACCACGCCCTTCTCGCGGATCGACTGCGCCAGATCGGCGAGATCGTCCTCCGCGAACCGGCGCCGCGGATTGCGCGGATTGGGATGGATGAACTCGATCGGCACCCGCTTGGAGCCGACCTTCGCCTGCTCGCTCATCGTCTCGGGCTCGGCCATGTCGCCGAGCAGCGCCGCCAGCCCGCGCCCCAGTCGTCTCCGCTCTTCCACCGCAGCCTCCCCGCGTCGTTCCTCGCCGGATCCCTCGCCGCTCAGGCGGCGTTCGCCTTGAACCGCCGCTCCCGCTGAATGATTTCGGAAGCGAGACGAAGGTAAGCCTGACTGCCCGCCGACTTCAGATCGTAGAGCAGCGCCGGCTTGCCGTGCGACGGCGCCTCGGAAATGCGGACGTTGCGCGGGATCACCGTGTCGTAGACCGCATCACCCATGTGCTCACGGACGTCCGCCACCACTTGTCCCGACAGGTTGTTTCGCGAATCGTACATGGTCAGCACGATGCCGTGGATCGACAGCTGCGGATTGAGCGTGGTCTTGACCTGATCGACCGTCGACAGAAGCTGCGACAGACCTTCCAGCGCGAAGAACTCGCACTGCAGCGGCACCAGCACCGAATGCGACGCACACATCGCGTTGATCGTCAGCAGATTGAGCGAGGGCGGACAATCGACCAGCACGTAGGTGAAGTGCGGCCGATCTTCGCCCACCGTCGCAATGTAGTTCGACACCGCCTTGCGCAACCGGAAGGCCCGATCGCGTGCCGAGGCGATCTCCAACTCGACTCCCAAGAGGTCGAGGGTCGAAGGCGCCACCCACAGCCGCGGGACCGCCGTCTCCATCACCACGTCGTCGAGCCCGCCCTCCTCGACCATCACGTCGTAGGTCGAGCGCTTGCGCGAGCGCCGGTCGATTCCGAGCCCGGTCGAGGCGTTGCCCTGCGGATCGAGATCGACGATCAACACGTCCTCGCCGATCGCGGCGAGGGCGGTACCGAGATTGATCGCGGTCGTGGTCTTGCCGACCCCGCCCTTCTGATTGGCGAGCGCGAGAACACGTGGCGATTTCGAGAGCTGACTCATCGATCGAGGCTCCGTCCGGCGGTCACTTCGGGACGATCCGTCGGATCGAAATCAACCGCCCGGCGGGATCGATCCGACTGACCTGTTCTACCAGATCCAGATCCCAAGATAGAGTGGCTTCTCGTATCTCGGCCGCAAAATCTCGTCCTTTGTGGAAAACGGCGACCGCGCCGCGCGCAACATGCGGCGCCGCAACACGAACTAGATTCGAGAGCGGCGCCAGCGCCCGCGCCGACACGCCGTCGACCGGTTCCGAAAAGCCGGCGTCGAAGGTCTCGATGCGTTCGGCGTGAACGATCGCCGGTGCCCCGGTCTCCCGCGCCACCGTGCGCAGAAACGCCGCCTTGCCGCGGTTGCTCTCCACTAGGTGCACCGCGGCGCCGGGCGTCTCCGCCAGCAGAATCGCCGTCACCAGACCCGGAAAGCCCGCGCCCGACCCGAAGTCGATCCATCGCTTCGCCGTCGGCAACACCGCCAGCGTTTGCGCCGAATCGGCGACGTGACGCCACCAGATTTCCGGGAGCGTGCTCGGCGCCACCAGATTTTGGCTCTTCTGCCATTTGCGCAGCAGATCGACGTGGATCTGCAGGCGATCCCGTGTTTCACGTGAAACCGGGACGATCGCCTCCACCACCGTCGCGTCGTCCATTCTCGAAGTCATGTCGTTTCCGAATCGATGATCAAGTCGCCGTCGCCGCGGACCGCGCCTTGCGCACGTGCGCCGAAATCAATGCCAGAGCCGCCGGCGTCATCCCGTCGAGTCGAGCCGCTTGTCCGAGCGTCGTCGGCCGCGCCGACGCCAGTTTCTGCCGAATCTCGTTCGAAAGTCCGGCCATTCCGCCATAGTCGAGATGCGTCGGCAAGACCGCCGCTTCCTCGCGCCGCAGCCGTTCCATGTCCTCGATCTGCCGATCGAGATAAACGGCATATTTCGCGTCGATCTCGACTTGTTCCGCCACCGAATCGGAAAAGTCGCGAAGCTCCGGCCAAACCTCCGCCAGCGTCGCGAACGACACCTCGGGGTGAGCCAGAATCTCGAAGCCATTGCGACGCCGACCATCACGGTTGATCGCCAAGCCCAGCTTCGCCGCCTCGGTCGGCGACACCACCCGATCTCGCAGCGCCGTCTCGCACCGTTCGATCTCGGCCCGCTTCGCCGCGAAGATCCGTCGGCGCTCCGCATCGACCAACCCGAGTTCGATCCCCGTCTCGGTCAGCCGTCGATCCGCGTTGTCGGCGCGCAGACTGAGGCGAAACTCGGCGCGCGACGTGAACATCCGATAGGGCTCGGTGATCCCGC
>JAAYVT010000408.1 GCA_012517025.1 Phyllobacteriaceae bacterium
AGGCCCTCTCCTATTTCCGCGCCGCGATCATCGAGCGCAAGCGGCTCGGCGACGAGCAGGAGCAGGAGAACGCCCGCCAGCGCGAGCGCCAAGGCCGCGTCGACGGCTTGATCGGCCGTTTCCGCACCGACGTGACCTCGCTTCTCGGCGCCGTGTCGGAAACCGCCGGCACCATGATGAACACCGCCAACACGCTGAACCACATCGCCGACGCGACCTCGGTGCAGGCGACTTCGGCCTCGTCGGCGTCCGAGGAGGCCGCCACGGCGGTTCAGACCGTCGCCGCCGCCGCCGAGGAACTGTCGGCGTCGATCGACGAGATCTCGCGGCAGGTGATGACCACCAAGGACGTCGTCCGCCACGCCACCGAGGAGGCGACCGCGACCAACACCGAGATCGACGGCCTCGCCGGCTCGGTCGAGCGCATCGGCACGGTCGTCCAGATGATCTCGGAGATCGCCGCGCAGACCAATCTGCTCGCCCTCAACGCGACGATCGAGGCGGCGCGCGCCGGTGAGGCCGGCAAGGGCTTCGCGGTCGTGGCGGCGGAGGTGAAGTCGCTCGCCGATCAGACCGCCCACGCCACCAAGGACATCTCGCAGCAGATCTCCTCGATCCAGCTTTCGACCGGCGAGGCGGTCGCGGCGATCCGCCGGATCGGCGAGACGATGGACCGGATCGACCACCACACCACGGCGATCGCCGCCTCGGTCGAGCAGCAGGGTGCGGCGACGCGCGAGATCACCCGCAACGTCTCCGAGACCGCCGGCGGCGCCCGGGACGTGGTGCGTTCGATGACCGAGGTCGCCCGCAACGTCGACGACACCACCCGCTGCGCCTCCGACGTGTTCGGGGCCTCGAAGCTGGTGTCGGAGCGTTCCGGCACCCTGCGGACCGCCGTCGAAGACTTCCTGTCGAAGGTCGCCGCCGCCTGAGCGCGACCGGGCGGCGATCGCCCTCGGCGCGAGATCCCCGCAGAAGGGGCCGGTCGGATCGACGGACCCTACGGCGTGTGGTCAGTGAACGGCATACGCCGACCCGGATCATGGAGACCGGATCGTTCGAGGGAGCACGCCGCCGATCCCGCCGATCGACGTCGCCATCGACGGCGCGGGCGGAGGTTTGCTCCACTCGTGGCGGCCCCGCATCGATCGTCGGATCGGCGCCACCCCGCGCAAGTGCCTCGGCTTCCGGTCGCCGCGCGAGGTTCTCGAAGAATGGCCGGCGGAAGGCACCGGCTGCCCGCCTCGCATTTCGACTGAAATTCGCACATGACGGCCATCGTGCGTGCGCCGTCGCCCCGTCCGAACGCGACCCGCGCGGCGGCCGACCGATCGATCAACGGGTCGCCGCCGCGAGCCGCGCCAGACGGGACGGGTCGGCGATCCGCCAGATGCCGCCCCCCTCCTCGATCAGGAGACCGTCGCGTTTCATCTTGGTCAGGTTTCGGCAGACGGTTTCGACCGCCAACCCGAGGAGATCGGCGATCTCGCCCCGTGTCACCGGCAGGTGGACCACGGCCGGCGCCTCGTCCGGCACCATCGCCGAGAACAGGCCGGCGATCCGCTCGATCGCGGCTCTGCGTCCGACCAACGCCGCGAACGCCCGCAGGCGATCGATCTCGGCGCGCATCTCGCGGTCGATCCGCGCGGCGACCCGGTCGTTGCGTCGCGCCACCGCCAGATTCAGGCAGCAGACGATCGCGCCGGTCGCCGCGACGGCGGCACAGCGCTGGCGCGCGTGCGCGGTGAAACCGAAGAAGCGCCCGGGCTGGACGAGATCGACCACCCGACGGCTCGGGTCGCCCGACGTGGTGATCACCACGCATCCTTGGACGAGCTCGAAGACGGTGTCGACGGGCGCGCCGAATTCGAAGACGCGATCGCCGGGCGCGTAGCGTCGCAGACGCACGCCGGCGCGATCGAGGGGGTCGCCGACGCCCCACACCGAGCCGTCTCGACCGAGCGGCGACAGGATCGCGGGATCCTTCGCAGGAGGATCCGAGCGTTCGGACATGACCGGGTCCTTCCGAAAAAACGGACGAAAGAGCGGGGCATCGGACGGGGGAACGACGCGATGCCCCGAGTTCGTGGGGCGAGCCGACGACGAAGACGGGTCGTCGGCGCAAGCGGAACGGGCTCGCGCCCGCGCCTCCGGTCGACGACCGGATCAGCTCACCCGACCGGGGTCGGGCAGGTGATGTTCGTGCCAGACGGCGTTCAAAATGCCGGCTCCGGTCGCGAAACCGACGCCGAGAATCCAGGCGAAATACCACATGATCGAAAGTCTCCCGGTGTTCGGTTCAGTAGAGAGAGGCCGAATTGTCTTCGATCTGTTTCGCCGTCACCGCACCCCGCATGATGCGGAAGGCGAAACCGGTGTAGGCGAGGACGACGGGCAGGAGGATCAGGGTGGCAATCAGCATGACGAAGAGCGTCAACCGGCTCGACGAGGCGTCCCAGACGGTGAGCGAGGCCCGCGGATCGAGAGACGACGGCATCAAGAACGGAAACATCGACACGCCGGCGGTCGAAATCACCCCGAGAATGCCGACGCCGGAGAGGACGAAGCCGAGCCCGGCCCGTCCGATCCGCACCGAAGCGGCGGCGGCGAGCGGACCGAAAATGCCGAGCGCCGGCGCGGCGAGCATCCAGGGATGGGCGGCGTAGTTGGCGAACCAAGCGCCGGAACGGACCGCCACGTCCTTCAGCATCGGGTTCGACGGGCCGTCGGTCGCCACCACCGAAGTGACGACCCGGCCGTCGATCCCGAACGCCACCCAGACGCCGGCGAGACCGAAGAGCACGACGGTGGCGAGCCCGCCCCAGCCGACCCACGCCGCCGCGCGATCGCGCACCGGACCTTCGGTCTTCAGCGTCAGATAGACCGCCCCGTGGGTCGACAGCATCGCCACCGAGACGAGACCGGCGAGAAGGCCGAACGGGTTCAGGAGCTCGAACAGGCCCGAGCCTTCGTAGAAGACCCGCATGTCGGCGTCGATGCGGAAGGGCACGCCCTGCAACAGGTTGCCGAAGGCGACGCCGAAGACCAGCGAGGGGACGAGGCCGCCGGCGAACAGGGCGAAGTCCCAGAAGGTCCGCCAACCGACGTTCGGCATCTTGTTGCGGAACTCGAAGCCGACGGGTCTGAGGATCAGGCTCGCCAGCACCAGGAACATGGCGACGTAAAAGCCCGAGAACGAGGCGGCGTAGATCGCCGGCCAAGCGGCGAAGATCGCGCCGCCGCCGAGGATCAGCCACACTTGGTTGCCGTCCCACACCGGGCCGACGGTGTTGATCGCGACCCGGCGCTCGACGTCGGTCCGCGCCACGAAGGGCAGCAGCGTGGCCACGCCGAGGTCGAAGCCGTCCATGATCGCGAAGCCGATCAACAGGACGCCGAGGAGCAACCACCAGATCAGGCGGAGGATTTCGTAATCGATCGGAATCATGTGCGATCCCTCCTCATTCGGCCGGCGCGAGCGCGGCGGCGGTGGTGTCGAGGGCGAGGGCCTTCACCGGCCCCATGACGACGTATTTCCGCATCAACACCACGTCGACGACGAGCAGCGACGAGTAGAAGAGGACGAAGCCGCCGAGGGTGAACAGGAGCTGCGGCACCGACAGCGCCGAGGCGGCGAGACCGGTCGGCAGGATGCCGTCGATCGCCCAGGGCTGACGGCCGTATTCGGCGACGAACCAACCGAGTTCGCAGGCGAGCCACGGCAACGGCAGGCTCGCGACGGCGAGCCGGAGGAAGCCGGGCC
>JAAYVT010000409.1 GCA_012517025.1 Phyllobacteriaceae bacterium
GACCAGACCGACCCTCGGGTCGGAGACGGTGCCGGCCTCAGTCGTCGCGTCCGGCGACGACGGTGGCGCGGCCGGAGCCCTGCAGCACGTCGATCAGCGTGCCGGGCTCCTTCAAGGAGAACACGATTATCGGAATCGCATTGTCGCGGGCAAGAGCGAAAGCCGAGGTGTCGAGGACCTTGAGGTCACGCCGGATCGCCTCGTCGAAGCTCAGGCGATCGAATCGGGTGGCGGTCGGATCCTTCTTGGGGTCGGCGGTGTAGACGCCGTCGACGTTGGTCGCCTTCAGGATGGCGTCGCAACGCATCTCCGAGGCCCGCATCGCCGCCGTCGTGTCGGTGGTCAGGAACGGCGAGCCGAGACCGCCGGCGAACAGCGCCACCCCGACCTCGGCGAGTGCCCGCGTCGCGTCGCGCTGAGTGAAGGTGTCGGCGACCGTCGGCATCGGCAGGCCGGAGAACACCGGCGCCTCGATGCCGCGCGCCCGCAGCGCCTCGCGCATCGCGAGCGCGTTCATCACCGTCGCCATCATGCCCATGTGGTCGCCGGTGACCCGATCGGTGCCCTGCTTCTGCAGCCAGGCGCCGCGGAAGAGGTTGCCGCCGCCGATGACGATGCCGATCTCGGCGCCGAGCGCTCGGGCGGCGACGATCTCGTCGGCGATGCGGCCGACCACCGTCGTGTCGATGCCGAGCGGCTGATCGCCGGCCAGCGCCTCGCCGGAGAGCTTGAGCAGCACGCGTTTCCAGGCGAGCGGAGCGGTCATCGGCGGGTCCTCGTGGGCGAAGGGAGCATCGCTCCCGGATCGGCAGGCGGGATACACGAAGGGCGCCGGTTCGTCACCAGCGCCCCTCGCGAATTTTCGATTTGACCGTCGCTCAGGCGCCGGCGGCGGCGGCCACTTCGGCGGCGAAGTCGGAGACTTCCTTCTCGATGCCCTCGCCGATCACCATCCGCACGAAGGCCTTGATGGCGACCGGGGCGCCGAGATCCTTCGACGCCTGGGCGATCAGCGCCTCGACGGTGAGCTCGGGGTTCATCACGAAGTTCTGCTTGAGGAGGGTGACCTCCTCGTAGAACTTGCGGATGCGGCCCTCGACCATCTTCTCGACGACGGCGGCCGGCTTGCCGGACTCGAGCGCCTGCTCGGAGAAGATCTTGCGCTCGTGCTCGACGATCGCCGGATCGATCTCCTCGGTGCGCACCGCGGCCGGGGTCGGATCGTGGGCGGCGACGTGCATGGCGATCTGCTTGCCGAGCTTGGCGAGCTCGCCCTTGTCGGCGGTCGACTCGAGCGCGACCAGCACGCCGATCTTGCCGAGGCCGTCGGAGACCTGGTTGTGGACGTAGGAAGCGACCACGCCGTCGGCGACCGAGAGGGCGGCGGTGCGGCGCAGCTGCATGTTCTCGCCGATGGTGGCGACCGCGTCGGTCAGGCTGTCGGTGACCGACTTGCCGGTCGCCGGCAGGGTGGTGGCGGCGAGGCCGGCGACGTCGCCGGCCGACAAGGCGAGGGCGGCGATGCCGCGGACGAGGCCCTGGAAGGTCTCGTTGCGGGCGACGAAGTCGGTCTCCGAGTTGACCTCGACGACGGCGCCGCGGGTGCCGTCGGTGGCCACGCCGACGAGACCCTCGGCGGCGGTACGGCCCGACTTCTTGGCGGCCTTGGACAAGCCCTTCTTGCGCAGCCAATCGACCGCGGCCTCGAGGTCGCCGCCGTTCTCGGTCAGCGCCGCCTTGCAGTCCATCATGCCCGCGCCGGTCTTCTCGCGGAGTTCCTTCACCTGGGAAGCGGAAATAGCCATGTTCGCCTCTGAATGGTCTTCAGATCTGATCTCGGAGCGGATCGGGGCGATCCGCCCGGGCGCGGAAGAGGGAGATGCGCGGGGCGTGGCGATCTCGAATCGCCCCGCCCCCTGTCGCGCGTCATCGAACCGTCGTTCCGCGACGGAGAGGTGACGGACGGCCCGAACCGCGTCCGGGCCGCTCGCGTCGCGTCACTGAGCCGCGTCTTCCGCAGCCAGCACGTCCTCGACCGGAGCCTCGGCCTCGCCGAGATCCATGCCCATGTCGCCCTGGGCGCGCGACAGGCCGTCGATGGCGGCGCGGGCGATCAGGTCGGTGTAGAGGGCGATGGCGCGGCCGGCGTCGTCGTTGCCCGGGATCGGATAGGTGATGCCGTCCGGATCGCAGTTCGAATCGAGGATCGCGGCGACCGGGATGCCCAGACGACGGGCTTCCTGGATGGCGAGCTGCTCACGGTTGGTGTCGATGACGAACACCAGATCCGGCAGGCCGCCCATGTCCTTGATGCCGCCGAGCGAACGGTCGAGCTTGACGCGGTCGCGGTCCATGTTGAGACGCTCCTTCTTGGTGAGGCCCTGGGCCTCGCCGCCGAGCGTCGACTCGATCTTGCGCAGACGCGCGATCGAGTTGGAGATGGTCTTCCAGTTGGTCAGCATGCCGCCGAGCCAACGGGCGTTGACGAAATACTGGGCCGAGCGGCGCGCCGCGTCGGCGACCGGCTCCTGGGCCTGGCGCTTGGTGCCGACGATCAGCACCCGGCCGCCCTTGGCGACGGTGTCGGAAATCGCCTTCAGCGCCTGATGCAGCATCGGCACGGTCTGGGCGAGATCGATGATGTGGATGTTGTTGCGGGTGCCGAAGATGAAGGGCGCCATCTTCGGGTTCCAGCGGTGCTTCTGGTGACCGAAGTGGACGCCGGCCTCGAGCAGCTGACGCATGGTGAAATCGGGCAGAGCCATGGCTCTCGTCTCCTTTACCGGTTGAACCTCCGCGCGGGGAAAATGTCTCCGAGTGAGGGAAACACCGGTAGGACGCTTGGCGACCCGAGATTCGTCTCGGGATCGAGCGCCCTGCCCCACGCGTGTGGAATGGCGCGGGGCTTAGGCGAGATGCGGCGGATTGTCAAGGCGCGGCGCCGCACGAACGGCATCCCCGCACGCTCCGCACGGATCTTCGGCCGCCCCGAGCCTCAGCTCGAGCGCTTCACCGTCGCGATCGCCGGCATCGCGTGCCCGGAACGATCGGCGATTTCGCGATCCTGGGCCTCGAGCAGGGCCCGCGCCGGCTCGTCGCCGTCCAGCCCGCCCAGGATCTCTCTCGGCACCCGGCGATTCGAGCGCCGGCTGCCGTCGTCGTAGAACACGTCGAAGAGGACGAACTCGCTCTTCGCGGCGGGCTTGCGGGCCATGGGAATCGTCTCCGGGAGAGCGTCGTGCGCGCGGAGGCTCGCGCCTCCGCCGCGCCGGATCATTCGGCGGCGGCCGCCGGCTGGGCCGGAAGACGCGGACGCGCCGGACGCTCCTTGCGCTTCGGCGCCGGCAGCAGACCTTCGCGCTGCGCCTGCTTGCGCGCCGCCTTGCGGGCGCGACGAACCGCTTCCGCCTTCTCGCGAGCCCGCTTTTCCGAGGGCTTCTCGTAGGCGCGACGCTGCTTCATTTCCTTGAAGACGCCTTCGCGTTGCATCTTCTTCTTCAGGACGCGGAGCGCCTGATCGACGTTGTTGTCACGAACCAAGACCTGCACGAGTTTTCCGATCACATGAAACGAGGAAGTCCCTCCGGGCGCGCCGGGGCGCCGGGAAGGCACGAGCCGCATCCGACACTCCACCGCGAATCGAGGGCGGCCGAGGCGGACGGGAATTCGGGAGAGATCTCTGGACGATCCCACGTTCGACCGTCGAACGACCCTGCGCGCGCTCTCTGTAAGCCATCGTCGGGGTTCGCGCCAGCGTAATTCGACCCATGCGCGCCGCCGCTCGGGACACTTCGCGCGCGTCGGGCGAACATCGGTCTTGTTTCGGGCGTCGGAAGTCTATAAAGGAGCGGCATCGAGTTTTGGCCGAAATGGCCGGCGCCGCGCGTCATTCGGCGAAAGCCGCGGCCCGTTTCCGACCCTCCACGACATCGATGAACGATCGGCGGGGTGCCGGACGCACCCCCTCTCACCACGCGCCTCACGAAAGGACACGACATGAACAGCGGAACCGTCAAGTGGTTCAACGCCACCAAGGGCTACGGCTTCATCACCCCCGACGCCGGCGGAGCGGACGTGTTCGTGCACATCTCCGCGGTCGAGCGTTCGGGCCTGACCGGCCTCGCCGACGGCCAGAAGGTGACCTACGACGTCGTCGCCGACCGCCGCTCGGGCAAGAGCTCGGCGGAAAACCTGCGCACCGCCTGAGCCGTTCCGGACGGCGGACCTCGCGTCTCGCCGTCCGACCGCGCCACGCGGCACCCTCGTCGCGACACTCTGTCCGCGGCCGCCCTCAGCGGCCGTAGACCTCGTCTGCTCGTCTTTCGAACGCCTCGGCGAACTTCCGGAACGCCTTGTCGAACATCGCGCCCATGAGCGCGCCGAGCATGCGGTTCTTGAACGCGTAGTCGATCGAGAACCCGACCTCGCAGGCCTTCTCGCCGACCTCGCGGAACGTCCAGACGTTGTCGAGATGTTGGAACGGGCCGTCGAGATAGGCGACGCGAATCGTTCCGGCCCCTCGGTCGAGCACGACGCGCGAGGTGAAGGTCTCGCGGATCGCCTTGTAGCCGACCGTCATGTCGGCGACGATCACCGACCGCCCCTCCCCCATGTCCTGCCGACCGCGAATCCGCAGCGCCTCGCACAGCGGCAGGAAGCGCGGATATTGTTCCGCGTCGGCCACCAGATCGAACATGTTGGTCGCCGAATGGGCGATGCGGCGGGTGGTCGAGAAGGACGGCATCAGGCCTTTCCGAGCTTCTCCGCACGCGCCGCGCGCAGCTTGGCGAAATCCTCGCCGGCGTGATGCGACGAGCGCGTCAGCGGGCTCGACGACACCATCAGGAAGCCCTTGGTGTAGGCGACCGTCTCGTAGGACTTGAACTCCTCCGGGGTGACGAAATGCGTCACCTCGTGGTGCTTCTTGGTCGGCTGGAGGTACTGGCCGATGGTGATGAAGTCGACGTCGGCCGAGCGCAGGTCGTCCATCAACTGCAACACCTCGTTCCGCTCCTCGCCGAGACCGACCATGATGCCGGACTTGGTGAAGATCTCGGGATCGAGCTCCTTGACCCGCTGCAACAGCCGCACCGAGTGGAAATAGCGAGCGCCGGGACGAACCTTCAGGTAGTTGCCCGGCACCGTCTCCAGATTGTGGTTGAAGACGTCGGGTTTCGCCGCCACCACGATCTCGAGCGCCCCGTCCTTCTTCAGGAAGTCCGGCGTCAGCACCTCGATGGTGGTCGCCGGCGCCCGCGCGCGAATCGCGCGGATGGTCGCGGCGATGTGGGCGGCGCCGCCGTCGTCGAGATCGTCGCGGTCGACCGAGGTCACCACGACGTGGGTGAGGCCGAGCTTCTCGACCGCGATCGCGACGTTCTCCGGCTCTTGCGGGTCGAGCGGCAGCGGCTTGCCGGTCGCGACGTTGCAGAAGGCGCAGGCGCGGGTGCAGGTGTCGCCCATGATCATGAAGGTCGAATGTTTCTTCGACCAGCATTCGCCGATGTTGGGGCAGCCCGCCTCCTCGCACACCGTCACGAGCTTGTTGTCGCGAACGATCTTCTGGGTCTCGGAATAGACCGGCGAGCCCGGCGCCTTGACGCGGATCCACGCCGGCTTGCGCGCCACCGGATTGTCCGGGCGATGCGCCTTCTCGGGATGGCGAGGCTTCTTCGCCTCGGAGGCGGGATGCGCGCCGGCGAGCGTATCGACCACGGTGACCATCGGCGAACCACTCCATCTTCCCCGCCACGGCGGGCTTTCCCGCCGGTACGGGCATTCCCACCGCGGCGGGATCCCCACGACGGCGGACGAACGTTTGAAATACAGAGGCGGCGAGGCGCCGGCAAGCGCGCGATGGCGCAAGCCCGCCCCGCCGTTTCCGTTCAAGGGACGGCGAGCCGCCGCCCAGCGCGGACCCGAATCGCCGCCTTCGGCCGCCCCTTGGCGTCGAGCGGCACGTCGAGGACGAGGTCGGCCTCGCCCTCGAGCGGATGATCGAGTTCGAGTTTGCCGATGAATCCCGCCTGCGACCACGACACCGGCAGCGATCCGCCCTCGGTCTCGTAGACCAGCGTCGACCAGCCCTTCGGCGGGACGATGCGGAGCTGATGGACGATCCGTCTGCCGCCGCAGTCGGAGCGGGCGATCTCCCAATGCGTCCCGTCGGCGTCGCCGGACTTCGTCACCACAGTCGGGCAGAGATCGCGCTCGATCCAGGCGCGCAACGCCGGCGGACCGGCGAGCACCGCGAGGGCGAGCAGGCCGAAGCCGACGAGCGCGAAGCGGCCGAACCGTCGGCGGCGGGCATCCTTCGCGAACTCGTCGGCCATCGGCGCCGTCTCCTCAGATGTGGATGGCGCGTCCCTCGCTGTCGAGCACCGCCTCGTGCATCATCTCCGACAGGGTCGGATGCGGGAAGACGGTATGGATCAATTCTTCCTCGGTGGTCTCGAGGTTCATCGCGATGGCGTAGCCCTGGATCAGCTCGGTGACGTCGGCGCCGATCATGTGGGCGCCGAGCAACCGGCCGGTCTTCTTGTCGAAGACCACCTTGATCATGCCTTCCGCCTCGCCCATGGCGATCGCCTTGCCGTTGCCGACGAAGGGGAAGCGCCCGACCTTGACCTCGAAGCCGGCTTCCTTCGCCTTCGCCTCGGAGAGGCCGACGGAAGAGACCTGCGGCTGCGAATAGGTGCAGGCCGGAATCTTCTGCTTGTCCATCGGATGGGGATGTTTGCCGGCGATCGCCTCGACGCAGATGATGCCCTCGTGTTCGCCCTTGTGGGCGAGCATCGGCGGGCCCGCGACGTCGCCGATCGCGTAGAGGCCGGGCACGTTGGTGCGGCCGAAGGCGTCGATCACCACGCAGCCGCGATCGGTCTTCACCCCGAGCTTCTCCAGCCCGAGGTTCTCGACGTTGCCGACCACGCCGACCGCCGAGATGACGCGATCGACGATGACCTCACGCTTCACCCCCGCCTTGTCCTCGAGCGTCGCGGTGACGCTGTCGGCGTGGCGGACGAGGCCGGCGACCTTGGTGCCGAGATGGATCTTCAAACCGAGCTTCTCGAAGCTCTTCTTGGCGAAGGCGGAGATCTCGGCGTCCTCGACCGGCAGCACCCGGTCCATCACCTCGACCACCGTCACGTCGACGCCGAGAGCGTTGTAGAAGCTCGCGAACTCGATGCCGATGGCACCCGACCCGACCACCAGCATGGTCTTCGGCAGGCTCGTCGGCTTCAGTGCGTCGAAATAGGTCCACACCAGCTTGCCGTCGGGCTCGAGCCCCGGCACCACGCGCGGGCGGGCGCCGGTGGCGAGGATGACGTGCTTGGCCGCATATTCACCGCCGCCGAAGGCCCCCTTGGGCGCGCCCTCGGTGCCGGTGACGACGATCTTGCCGGGCGCGGTCAGGATGGCGCGGCCCCAGATCACGTCGACCTTGTTCTTCTTCAGGAGGAAGCCGACGCCGGAGTTGAGCTGGGCGGAGACGCCGCGCGAGCGCTCGACGATCGCCGAGAGATCGAACGAGGCGCCGTCGACCTTCAGGCCGAAGGCGGAGGCGTGCTTCATGAACTGATAAATCTCGGCCGAGCGCAGCAGCGCCTTGGTCGGGATGCAGCCCCAGTTGAGGCAGATGCCGCCGAGGTGCTTGGCCTCGACGATCGCGGTCTTGAGGCCGAGCTGGGCGGCGCGGATGGCGGTGACGTAGCCGCCGGGGCCCGAACCGATCACGATGACGTCGTATTGAGACATGGAACGTTCTCCGTCCTATCGTCGAACCGGACCCTTCGTCTCGTCCGACGCCGAATGTGTGTCACCGGCCTCGCCGCCCCCTCTCCCTCCCCCTCGCGGGGAGGGTGGCCCGCCCATGGGGCGGGTCGGGTGGGGTCCGGGCAACGAGTCCCGGCATTCCTGAAAGATCGCCTCGACGACGCCGTCGAGACTTTCGACCACGTCCGCATTCCAGAAGCGCAACACGCGGAAACCGCGCTCGCGAAGCCAAGCGTCGCGGACCGCATCGCGATCCTTCGTCTCCTCCGCGTGCTGCCCACCGTCGAGTTCGACGATCAGACGAGCCGAAAGCCACGCGAAATCCGCGACGTAGGGACCGATCGGCACCTGCCGGCGAAACCCGGCACCGGCTCGGTTCAAGCCACGCAGCCGGCCCCACAGGCGCCGCTCGGCCTCCGTCGGCTCGCGCCGCATGCGTTTCGCCGACGCCCGAGTCCACGGATCGATCGAGGACCGCGACATGCGAGCAAGTCCTTCGTGCCCCGCGGAGCCGTACCGAAGGCGACGACCCCACCCGGCCCGCCTCACGGCGGTCCACCCTCCCCGCAAGGGGGAGGGATGGAGCCGCGACGAGGGTTTCACACCAACATCGACATCGGGCTCTCGATCAGCGTCTTGAACGCCGCCAGGAACTCCGCGCCGAGCGCGCCGTCGACGGCGCGATGGTCGGTCGACAACGTCACCGTCATCGCGGTCACCACGGCCGGAGCGCCGTCCTTGACCACCACCCGCTTCTCGCCGGCGCCGACCGCCAGGATCGTCGCATGCGGCGGGTTGATGATCGCGGCGAATTCCTTGATGCCGAACATGCCGAGGTTCGACACTGCGGTCGAGCCGCCCTGATACTCCTCGGGCTTCAGCTTGCGCACCTTGGCGCGGGCGGCGAAGTCCTTCATCTCCAGCGAGATCGCCGAGATGGTCTTCATCTCCGCCATCCGCACCACCGGGGTGATCAGACCGCCGGGGATCGCCACCGCGACGCCGACGTCGGAATGCTCGTGCTTCAGCATCGCGCCTTCGGTCCAGGTGACGTTGGCATCCGGCACCCGCTGCAGCGCCACCGCCATCGCCTTGATGACGAAGTCGTTGACCGAGACCTTGTAAGCCGGCTTGCCGTCCTTGACCGGCGCGCCGGCGTTGATGGTCTCGCGCAGCTTCAGGAGCGCGTCGAGCTCGACGTCGATGGTCAGATAGAAGTGCGGGACGGTGAGCTTCGCCTCCATCAGCCGCTTGGCGATGATCTTGCGCATGCCGTCGTGCGGCACGACCTCGTAGGAGCCCGGCTCGAACATCTTCAGGATCGCCTCTTCCGAGGGACCCGTCGGCAGCGCGGCCGGAGCGGCGGCGGGCGCCGGAGCGGGCTTCGCAGCGGC
>JAAYVT010000410.1 GCA_012517025.1 Phyllobacteriaceae bacterium
AGCGCCTCCGGTTCCGGCATCTTCTCGGCGAGCGCCAGGGTGAAGGCGCCGTGGAAGGTGTCGCCGGCGCCGAGCGTGTCGACGGCGTGGACCGGGAAGGACTGCAGACGCCGCACCCGATCGCCGTCGAGCCACAGCACGCCGCCCGAGCCGAGGGTGACCGAGATGAAGGCGTCGGTGACCTTGCGCATGGCGAGCAGACCCTTGGTCGGGTCGGAGATGCCGGAGGTGCCGCGCAGGCCGGGGGTGCCGAACACCACGTGGGAGGCGGCACGGATCATCTGCGGGGCGTCGCCCTCGGCGCGGTCGCCGTCGAGCACGCCGGGGATGCCGCGCGCCTTGGCGGCCTCGAGCAACGGCACCGCGATCGAGGGATAACGGTCGTCGGTCAGGACCGCGTCGACGTCGGCGACGAGGGCGTCGGCGTCGTCGATCTCGGGCGGAGCGACCTGCGGGGGATGCCAAGTCAGGATGGTGCGCTCGCCATCGCCGTCGACGATGGCCGAGCAGACAGGCGATTCGCGACCGGGAATGCGCAGGATCTTGGAGGTGTCGACGCCCTCGGCGTTGAGTCCGCGGACGATCATCTCGCCGATCAGATCGTCGCCGAGCGGGGCGAGCACCTGCCCCTTGCCGCCGAGACGCACCACCGCGACGGCGGCGTTGGCGCCGGAGCCGCCGCCGATGGACGTGAAGTCCTTGGCGCGCCCTTTTGTACCGCGGGCCGGAGCGGCATCGAAGCGGTAGATGAAGTCCTGCACGGCGGCGCCGGCGACGAGAACGGTCGGCATGACGAAACTCTCTCCCAATTCGGCAATTTCTTTCTTACACGGAGCCGTTTGGAAAATTAAGAGCGATCGACCCCTCTCGGGAGCCTTGCGTAAGTCCTGTCCCCGATCCGTCACACCGGATCGCGGCGGCGGGTCCTCAACCCCGGCTTGCGAGCGAGCGGCGAGGCCTGGGCCGAGGCTTCGGCGGCGTCGGACAACTCGCGGCGGTAGACGTCGCGCTTCTCGTGGATCGAGGCGATGATCGGACCCATGGCGACGCCGAGGCCGACGAGGGCGGCCTCGGAGAGCTGCAGGCTCGCCTCGATGGTCTCGGGCACCGCGTCGGTGACGCCCTTCTTGTAGAGCTTGCGGGCGTGGACCGCGTCGCGCGCCCTCACCACCAGCGGCACGGTCGGCCGGACGGCGCGCACCGCCTCGACGATGGCGTCGATGGCGGCCGGCGAATCGACGGTGACGATCACCGACTGCGCCTCGGCGACGCCGCAGGCGCGGAGGAACTGCGGATGGGCGACGTCGCCGAAATAGACCGGGCGGTTCGCCCGGCGGCCGTCGGCGACGTTGGCCGGGTCGAGATCGGCGGCGATCCAGGAGATGCCGTGCTGATCGAGCAGGTCGGCGACGAGACGGCCGACCCGGCCGAAGCCGACCACCAGGGCGCGGGCGGCATGGTCCTGCGGCGGGGCGATCAGGGTCGCCGGATCGATCGGCGCGCGCTTGACGATCTCGGCGGAGACGCGCTTTCCCGCCATGTCGAAGAACGGGATCGCCGCCATCGACAGACCGACGACGGCGACCACGAAGCCGGCGGTGTCGGCGTCGATCAGCTTCAGCGACACGGCGAGGCCGACGACGATGAAGGCGAATTCGCCGCCCGGGCCGATCAGCAGCGCCGTCTTCACCGCGTGGGCCGGGTCGATGCCGAAGAGACGGGCGCCGAGGCCGGTGACCAGGCCCTTGATCAACACCAGGGTGACGGCGCCGGCGACGATCAGGACGGGGTGGGCGGCGACGAAGTCGAGATCGACGCTCATGCCGACGGAGAAGAAGAACACGCCGAGCAGCAGGCCCTTGAACGGCTCGATCATCGATTCGATGGCGCGGCGATACTCGGTCTCGGCGAGCAGCAGGCCGGCGACGAAGGCGCCGAGCGCCATCGACAGGCCGGCCATGGCGGTGGCGACGCCGGTGCCGATCGCCACGAACAGGATCGTCGCCATGAACAGCTCGACCGATTTGGTCTCGGCGACCACCCGGAACAGCGGTCTGAGCGCCAGCCGGCCGATGCCGACGATGACGCCGACCACCGCGAGGCCCTGTCCGAGCGCGAAGGCGAGGCCGAGCCAGACCGAATGTTCCGAGCCGGCGCCGCCGAGGCGCTCGACCATGAACAGGATCGGCACCACCGCGAGGTCCTGGAACAGCAGCACGGCGAAGGCGGTGCGGCCGGTCACCGAGGCGAGGCGCTTCTGCTCGGCCAACACCTCGATGACGACGGCGGTGGAGGAGAGCGCCAGACACGATCCGAGCACCAGCGCGGCGGCGGGCGACTGGTCGAGGCGCAGCGCCAGCGCGCCGATCGCCAAGGCGGAGATCACCACCTGGAAGCCGCCGAGGCCGAAGACCAGTCGTTTCAGCGCCGACAGGCGGGCGAGCGACAGCTCGAGCCCGATCACGAACAGCAGGAAGACCACGCCGAAGTCGGCGATGCCGGCGATCTCACTCGACTTCTCGACGGTGATCCAGTCGAGTCCGGGGAAGGTGCCGACCAGACGGCCGAGGCCGTGCGGGCCGAGCACCGCGCCGGCGAGCAGGAAGCCGAGGACCGAGCCGACCCGCATGCGATGCATCAACGGCACGACGACACCGGCGGTGCCGAGCACCACCAGGACGTCCTTCATCTGGGTCAGATCGATCGCCGTGCCCGCCATGTCGCGAATCTTCGCTCCTCTCGCCGTGGGCAGTCTGGACCATGGGCCGACGGGGCGGAAGGACGGGCTCGGCATGACGGCGATCCGGTTGCGGAGCAATCGACGGCGACGGGCATCGCTTCCCGCGAGATCAAACCGGCATTCAGAGGAGTTCGAGGCCCAGGTCCAGCGCTTTCGCCGCAGACGCTCGAGGCGACGATCGAGGGCGGCGGGTGGAGATCGAGGCGGCGGTCGCGCGGCGACGCATCGGTCAGTCGATGGTGACGCCGTGGGCGACGAGGTCGGTCGCGAAGTGCTCGGGCGAGGTGAAGCGCACCGCGTTCATGCCGACGCCGCGGGCGCCGAGGACGTTCTCGGCGACGTCGTCGACGAACAGGCAGGTCGCCGGATCGAGCCGGTTGCGAGTGAGCAGGACGCGGTAGATCGCCGGGTCCGGCTTCAAGAGCCGCTCGTGGGCGGAGACGACGGTGTCGCGGAAGCCGGCGAGGAAGGGGAAACGAACGACGCACTCGGCGTATTTCTCGGACGAGAAGTTGGTGATCGCGAAGGTCGGCACGCCGCACGCCCGCAGGCGCTCCAAAATGGCGACGGTGCCGTCGATCGCGCCGGGCACCATCTCGTGCCAATGCTCGTCCCAGGCGCGGATCTCGGTCTCCCACTCGGGATGGCGGGCGACGCCCTCGGCGATGCCTTCGGCGAAGGGCTGGCCGCGATCCATCTCCCTGTTCCAGTCCGGGCTGCACACCTCGGCGAGGAAGCGGCGCCGGACGGCGGCGTCGGGGAGGAGGCGGGCATAGAGAAGCTCGGGGTCCCAGTGGATCAGGACGTTGCCGATGTCGAAGACGACGTTCGCGACGGAGGGCATGACCGGCTCGGGACGTGAGGAACGAAGAGGCCCCGGTGTGACCGGGGCCCGGGGGGAGGCGTCGCGGCGCGGTTCAGCGGCCGCGTTTCAGTTCGGGGTGGAGGGCCTTGCCGAGCAGCTTGTTGCCGCGGCCGATGACGTGCTCGGTCGAACCGACGATCAGCGGATCGGGACCGGAGACGATCGCCGGATCCTTGTGCGGATAGGGCATCGTCTCGAGGAAGTGCTGCATGCACTCGAGCCGCGCCCGCATCTTGTCGTTCGACTTGACGATGGTCCACGGCGCGTCGGCGGTGTCGGTGTAGAAGAACATCGCCTCCTTGGCCTCGGTGTAGTCGTCCCACTTGTCGAGCGAGGCGCGGTCGATCGGCGACAGTTTCCACTGCTTCAGCGGATCGGTCTCGCGCGACTTGAAGCGGCGGCGCTGTTCGTCGCGGGTGACCGAGAACCAATATTTGTAGAGGCGGATGCCGGAGCGCACCAACATGCGCTCGAACTCGGGCGCCTGACGCATGAATTCGAGATATTCGTTGGGCGTGCAGAAGCCCATGACGCGCTCGACGCCGGCGCGGTTGTACCAGGAGCGGTCGAACATCACGATCTCGCCGGCGGCGGGCAGGTGTTCGATGTAGCGTTGGAAATACCACTGGGTGCGCTCGCGCTCGGTCGGCTTCTGCAGCGCGACGACGCGGGCGGTGCGCGGATTGAGGTGCTCCATGTAGCGCTTGATGGTGCCGCCCTTGCCGGCGGCGTCGCGGCCCTCGAACAGCATCACCACGCGCTCGCCGGTCTCCTCGATCCAGCGCTGCAGCTTCAGAAGCTCGCGCTGCAGCTCGAGCTTGTGCCCCTCGTAGGCCTTGGTCCGCATCTTGGTGCGGTAGGGATATTCGCCGCTCTCGAAGAACTGGGCGATCGCCTCCGGGTCGTGACGCATCTCGGCGAGGCGATGGCGGGTCTCGCCGCCGTCGGCGTGCTCGTCTTCGGCGAGCGGTTCGATCGCGGCGGGAACCTCGGCGGCGACGGGTTCGGCGACGGTCGGGGCGGGAGCCGGGGTGGCGGAAGCCTCGAGGCCGGCTCGGCCGGAGACGTCGGTGTCGTCGCTCGCGATGGTCATGCAACCCTCCTGCGCACGCCCGAAATCGATTCGAACTCACCGTCGCGGTCGTCGCGGAGCCCGATGCGTGCCGTTTCCCTTACGATATCGCGCAGATGTTGCGGGATCGTTGAGGTCGATCAGCCGCCGACGACCGCTCTGTCGCAGTCGCAGTCGCAGATGACGCGGTCGAGCGAGCCGAATTCCGGGGCGGCGCCGTGGCGCAAGGTGACGAAGCCGCATTTCGGCACCGACACCCAGGCGTCGCAGGCCTCGTCGATCGGTTCGGAGACGACGATCACGCCGCCGTCGCGCTCGCACAGGTAGAGGGTCGGCGGGAAGGGGTCGGACGACCAGCGGAAGGCCCACAGCCGATCGCCGTCGGTCAGGCAGGCGGCGAAGCGGAAGGCCTCGTCGATGTCGGCGGCGCGCTGCAGGTCGAGGACGCGGCGGATGGTGCGGGCGACGGCGCCGACCGGGTCGTCCTCCAGGCCCTCGGAGACGGCGGCGAGGAAGAAGGCCTCCGAATCGGTCGAGCCGACGCGCTTCTCGTAGAGATCGTCGTCGATCAGCGCCTCGACGCCGCGTCGGATCTTCTTGTGGCCGCCGATCTGGCCGTTGTGCATGAACATCCACTTGCCGTGGACGAAGGGATGGCAGTTGACCCGGGCGACGGCGGCCTCGGTGGAGGCGCGGACGTGGGCGAAGAACAGCGGCGAGCGCACCTGCGAGCAGATCGACCGCAGGTTCTCGTCCGACCACGCCGGCAGGGTCTCGCGATAGACGCCGGGGACGTCGCGCTCGCCGTACCAGCCGATGCCGAAGCCGTCGCCGTTGGTCGGCGTCTTGCCCTCGTGGGCGGCGAGCGCCTGATGCACCAGCGAATGCTCCGGGCGACAGACCAGATCCTCGAGCAGGATCGGCCGACCGGTATAGGCGAGGATGCGACACATGGGCTTGCGCACTCCGAGCGATGCGACGCGACGATCAGTTTGACGGCGAAGCGGTAAACAACTCGGTAACCAAGATTAGTCGCCCCGATCGCACCGCGGTATCGTCGTTTTCGAGCGCTCTGCCGAATTTTCGGGCATGCCTGGGGCATGAGCGAAGCGGCGAGGGTGCATCGCGGCAAATTGGGCGCGCGGGAAGGCGAAATCGTGGCCGTCGCGGCGAGCCGGGCGACCGGCGCATGACGGCTCTGCGCGGCCATTGCCCGGGGGGCGCGCGGAGGCTACATAGGGCGCGACCGCGACGCGGGATCCCCCGCCGTCGCCCCGATCTTCGCGGCTCTCGGCACCGACCCGCTCCCCCCGACCTCGCAGGACACGCGCCCCATGGCCTCCTATCAGTACGTCTATTACATGCACGGTCTGACCAAGACCTATCCCGGCGGCAAGAAGGTTCTGGAGAACGTCCATCTCCAGTTCTTCCCCGACGCCAAGATCGGCGTGCTCGGCGTCAACGGCGCCGGCAAGTCGACGCTGCTGAAGATCATGGCCGGGATCGACAAGGAGTTCACCGGCGAGGCGTGGGCGGCGCAGGGCGCGACCGTCGGCTATCTCGAGCAGGAGCCGAAGCTCGATCCGGCGAAGTCGGTGCTCGACAACGTCATGGAGGGCGTGGCGGCCAAGAAGGCGCTGGTCGACCGCTTCAACGAGATCTCGATGCAGCTCGCCGAGGACTACAGCGACGAGCTGATGGAGGAGATGACCAAGCTGCAGGACCAGATCGACCACGCCGGTCTCTGGGACCTCGACAGTCAGGTCGAGATGGCGATGGACGCGCTGCGCTGCCCGGCGCCGGACGCCGACGTCACCAAGCTCTCCGGCGGCGAGCGTCGCCGGGTGGCGCTGTGCCGGCTGCTGCTGTCGCATCCCGATCTGCTGTTGCTCGACGAGCCGACCAACCATCTCGACGCGGAATCGGTCGCTTGGCTCGAGGCGCATCTGCGCGATTACGACGGCGCCGTGCTGATCGTCACCCACGATCGCTACTTCCTCGACAACGTCACCGGTTGGATCCTGGAGCTCGATCGCGGCCGCGGCATCCCCTACGAGGGCAACTATTCGGCCTGGCTGAAGCAGAAGCAGAAGCGGCTCGAGCAGGAAGGCCGCGAGGACGCGGCGCGCCAGCGCGCGCTCGCCCGCGAATCCGAGTGGATCGCGGCCTCGCCGAAGGCGCGTCAGGCCAAGTCGAAGGCGCGTATCCAGCGCTACGAGGAGCTGGTGGCGCAGGCCGCCGCCAAGCAGGTCGGGCAGGCGGAGATCGTCATCCCGGTCGCCGAGCGGCTGGGCAACAACGTCATCGACTTCCAGGACATCTCGAAGGGCTTCGGCGATCGGCTGCTGATCGACGACCTCACCTTCAAGCTGCCGCCGGGCGGTATCGTCGGCGTGATCGGCCCGAACGGCGCCGGCAAGACGACGCTGTTCCGCATGATCACGGGGCAGGACAAGCCCGACCAGGGCTCCATCACCATCGGCGAGAGCGTGCAGCTCGGTTACGTCGATCAGTCGCGCGACGCGCTCGACGCCAAGAAGACCGTCTGGGAGGAGATCTCCGGCGGCAACGACGTGATCTATCTCGGCAAGCGCGAGATCAACTCGCGCGCCTATTGCTCGACCTTCAACTTCAAGGGCGGCGACCAGCAGAAGAAGGTCGGTGTGCTGTCGGGCGGCGAGCGCAACCGCGTGCACCTCGCCAAGATGCTGAAGTCCGGCGCCAACGTGCTGCTGCTCGACGAGCCGACCAACGACCTCGACGTCGACACCCTGCGGGCGCTCGAAGAGGCGCTCGAGGATTACGCCGGCTGCGCGGTGGTCATCTCGCACGATCGCTGGTTCCTCGACCGGCTCGCCACCCACATCCTGGCCTTCGAGGGCGACAGCCACGTCGAATGGTTCGAAGGCAACTTCCAGGACTACGAGGCCGACAAGGTGCGCCGCCTCGGCGCCGCCGCCGCCGAGCCGCAGCGCATCAAGTACAAGCCGCTGACCCGCTGAGGTGACGCGCAGCCAAACCGGAACGCAAAGAGACCCGGCGAGATCGCTCTCGCCGGGTCTTTTCAAAAGGTCTGGTCCCCAATACCCGCCGGAAACCGAGATCCCGGCACACTCCGTCTGAGCAATGACGCTACGTTAGCACCGGGCGACGCGAAGCGTGTGCCCATGATTCGCGCAACCTTGCCGAATCTCTGTCCTCGGTGCGCAAGCGATGCGCGTCCGTGCCCTCCTCGAGGGCGCCGAAACATGCTACGCCCCCGGCTTCCCCGAACCATCTCCGACCGGATCCGACCCCCATGACCGATCTCTTCCGCCGACTGCCCGCCTCCTGTTGGTCCGCGCGCGAGGGCGAACTGGCGCTCGAAGGGGTGAAGGTCTCCGAGATCGCGAATGCGGTCGGCACGCCGTTCTATCTCTATTCGGCCGCGCGCCTGCGCGAGAACTGGCGCACGCTCGCCGATGCGCTGTCGCCGCTCGGCGTGGCGATCCACTACGCGATGAAGGCCTGTGCCAACAAGGCGGTGGTGTCGATCCTGGCGGCGGAGGGGGCGGGCGCCGACATCGTCTCGGGCGGCGAATTGACGCGGGCGCTCGGCGGCGGCATCCCGGCCTCGAAGGTGGTGTTCTCCGGCGTCGGCAAGACCGACGCGGAGATCGCTCAGGCGCTGCGGGCCGGGATCCATCAGATCAACGCCGAATCCTACGAGGAGCTGTGGCGGATCGACCGCATCGCCGGCGAGCTCGGGGTGGTGGCGAAGGTGGCGCTCCGGGTCAATCCGGACGTCGACGCCGACACCCACGCCAAGATCACGACGGGCAAGAAGGACAACAAGTTCGGCGTCGACGCCCACCGGCTCGGCCGGCTCGACAACGAGCTGAAGGCGATGGCGAACCTGCGGCTGGTGGGCCTCGCGGTGCACATCGGCTCGCAGATCCTGACGACGAAGCCGTTCGAGGAGGCCTATGGGCGGATGCGCCGGCTGGTGCTGGCGATGCGGGAGCGTGGGCATGCGATCGAGCGGCTCGATCTCGGCGGCGGTTTCGGCATCCCCTATCGCAACGAGCAGGCGCCGAGCGCGGCGGAGATCGCCGAGGTGATCCGCGCCACGGTCGGTGATCTCGGCTGCGCCTTGGCGGTCGAGCCGGGGCGGTCGATCGTGGCGGACGCCGGGGTGCTGGTCACCCGGGTCGAGTTCGTCAAGGAGGGGACCGAGCGCGCCTTCGCGGTGGTCGACGCCGGTATGAACGATCTGATGCGGCCGGCGATGTACGACAGCCATCACGACATCGTGCCGGTGCGACTTCCCGACGCGGACGCCGATTTCACGACCTACGACGTGGTCGGGCCGATCTGCGAGAGCTCAGACACCTTCGCCAAGCGGCGGTCGCTGCCGCGTCTCGCCGCCGGCGATCTGGTGGTGATGGCGACCGCCGGGGCCTACGGCGCGACCATGGCGGGGACCTACAACGCCCGCGCGCTGGTGCCGGAGGTGCTGGTCGAGGCGGGCCGTTTCGCGGTGGTGCGGCGGCGGGTGAGCGTCGAGGAACAGCTCGGCTGGGAAGCGAGCCCGGACTGGCTCGGGTCCGCCGCCGGTTGACGTCGCGTCGAAAAGGCGTTTCGACGTTTCACGGTAATCGTCGATTCAATTGTTTTCCGCATGATGTGTCCGTCCTGTCAGTGGGGATGGAGCATGATCGGCGTACGAGAGATCTGTCGGCGCGTCGCGCATCGAGCCGCGACGTGGTGTCGACGCGGCGCCACGTCGGTGGGGGGCTGCGCGCGCGGGCTCGTCGCGTCGCGGTCTGGACAGATCAGCACCATGGTGGCGATCGCCTCGGTTCCGATGGCGATGGGCATCGGCATGGCCGTGGATTTCTCGCGCGCCTCGACCGCGCGGGCGCAGATGCAGGCGGCGCTGGACGCCGCGGTGGTCGCCGGCGCCAAGGACGGCACCTCGTCGTGGACGACGACGGCGACGCGAACCTTCACCGGGGCGCTGGTCTCCGGGGTCACGGTCTCCTCGAAGAGCTTCGCGCTCGATTCCGACGGCAATTACGGCGGCAGCGCCCGCGGGACGTTGGCGACTTCCTTCGCCGGCCTGTTCTCGCTGGCGTCGCTGTCGCTCGAAGTGAGCGCGACGGCGGTCAAACCGGTCTCCGGCAACAAGGTGTGCATCCTGCTCCTGTCGTCGACCGCCTCGCCGGGGCTGTTGCTCAACGGCGGCGCCAATCTGAACGCGCCCGCCTGCGAGGTCGACGTCAAGTCGACCGGCAATCCGGCGGCGACGTTCAACGCCGGCACCACCTTCTCGACGCTGAAGACCTGTGTGCAGGGCACCAGCATTCTCGACAACGGCGGGACGCACGCCTCGCTGAGCAAGGGCTGCACAACCACCACCGACCCGTTCGCCGGAACGCTGCCGGTGCCGTCGTCGTCGACCTGCAATTATTCCGGGCTCAACTACAACGGCGGCAACGTGTCGCTGTCGCCCGGAACCTATTGCTACGGCATCAACTTCAACGGAACGACTACGTTGACGCTCAGCCCCGGCGTCTACGTGATCAAGTCGGGCAATTGGAACTTCAACGGCGGAACCTTCAGCGGGACCGGCGTGACGTTCTATTTCGCCGATTCGTCGTACATCCAGTTCAACGGCACGACGACGCTCTCCCTGTCGGCGCCGACGTCGGGAACCTACGCCAATCTGTTGTGGTACGAGGCGCAGAACCTGTCGCAGTCGTCGTTCACCGTCAACGCCACCAACGGCGCGACGATCTCCGGGCTGATCTGGCTGCCGAGCCGCAATCTGACGCTCAACGCCGGCGCCAGCGCCACCTCGAACAACCTGACGATGGTGCTCAACACCTTGATCATGAACACCGTCAACTGGTCGATCTCGTCCTCGGACAAGACCATCGCCTCGGCGGGGACGTCGACGACCACCGCCGGCATCTATCTGAAGCGGTGAAACCACGCGGACGGGTCGGTCGGCGTACACCCCCATAGGTCGTGACGCGAGATTGCCCATACCGTAGATCCATGGAACCGATCGGCGATCGCCGCTTCGGAGTGGAAGGCATGCGTCTCTACATATTTTTGATTGCAGGTTCGCTCTGTCTCGCGTCCGGCCTCGCCGAGGCCGCCGATTGCGTGCCCGGCTACGATTTCCGTGTCGTGGTGGGAGGAACCACCACCACCACGATGACGCCGCGGGTCGGCAAGGCCTGCAGTCTGCGGCTCGGGCAAATCGAGATGCAGGTGAACGGCGTCCGGCTGCTCCAGGCGCCGGCGCACGGCAAGGTGGGGTGGTCCGGCGAGACCGTCACCTACGTCGGCACCAAGCCGGGGCCGGACCGCTTCTCCTTCCGGTGGGTCGGTCTCGATCGCTACGGCAAGGCCGACTACATGGGCGTCGAGGTCGTCGTGAACGTCCTGCCGTGACGCCTCGTCCCCGGCGTCCCGACACCGGGATCGGCCGAACCTCACGGGCGTCGCGGTTCGACCCGTCGACGCCCTTGCGGAGGCCGTGTCAGGGCGCCTCGGTGCCGGCGCCGCCCTGGAACTGCAGACGGGCGAGACGGGCGTAGATGCCGTCGTTCGCCAC
>JAAYVT010000411.1 GCA_012517025.1 Phyllobacteriaceae bacterium
AGGCGCGTGGGCGACGGGTCTTGCACGAAAATTCGCCGAAGGGGGAGGATCGACGACCCGGCGCGAGGCCGTTTCTCGCCGATGCCGGTCTCGACGCCTCCGCTCGGAAGGACCCGCCGGCGAGACGTGGGTGACGCCTGCCGCCCGCGGTTCGCAGTCGTTCATGTCTTGCGTGAGCACGATGTGAGCGAGCGGAGGGGGGAGCGCCGGGGCGCCGACCGATCATTCGCCATGCGTCGTCGAGGACCATCATGCGTCGTCGAGGCCGATCGCCGGCCGCATTCCGCGCTCGACGGTTCACGTCGAGAGCTTTCGCGGCGAGGGGCTCGGCGGCTCACCCCCGACCGGCTCCGGCGATCGACCGTCGGTCACCCGCCGCATCGGCGCGGAACGCCACCGAGGACGCCGGCCACGGCCGAGTGAGGGACGGCGCCCGCCGTCGTCTGGCTCTCGATCGGGAGGGATCCCCGACCCGGGCCGGCGCAGGCTGTGGAGAGGCGAGGGGGGAAGTCGGACTTTTTCGTTCGAGGCCTTGTGTCGGGCAAGTGGCCTGTGTATAGGGACGAGCGCTCGTCGACCTGAGCTCTTTTCTTGCGGAGAGGTGCCGGAGTGGTCGATCGGGGCGGTCTCGAAAACCGTTGTACGTGCAAGCGTACCGTGGGTTCGAATCCCACCCTCTCCGCCATTCCCTCCCGACCGAACCTCGGCGAATCGATCGAGAAATCGTCCTGATTTCTCGATGCGTCGTTCGGCTCCCCAGGAGCACGATCCCGCGCGGAATCGACGATGTACCCGTCGGGGCACCGGTCGCCGGTCGCCCCGAACGCCCCGTCGACGGTCGTTCGGTGCGAAGAAAGAGTGCCGCGCCGTCCCGTCTGACCGGTGGATCGCGTTCTCGCGGCTCGCCTCCGTCCCTCAATGCGCGGCGCCGGTGCCGCGCGGCGCCATCCAGATCAGCGTCGCCGCACAGGCGAAGACCAGCGTGATCACGCCGAACATCTCCAGCGTGGCGAGCAGCAGGCTCTGGCCCTGGACGATGAAGTCGAGCATCGCGACGGCCTGATCGTGCGGCATCCCGCCCGCCGTCATGCCTTCGATCACCCGGCCCTGACCGGTCATCGCGCCGACCAGCTCGGTCTGTTCGCGCCGTGCCGCGTCCGACCAGCCGGTCTGGACCAGCGAGGTGGCGAAGGCGCCGGCGAGCGTGCGCAGGAAGTTGGAGAGGCCGGCGGCGTTCGCCTGTTCCTCCGGCCCGACGCTCGCCATCGCGAGACCGGTCACGGGGACGAAGAACATCACCATGAAGGGGCCGGTCAGAAGCGTCGGCCAAGCCATGTCGAGGAAGGTCGCGTCGCCGTCGAACCAAGTCCGCCACGCGTTCATCGTGCCGAGGCCGAGGATGCCGACCGAGACGATCAGCCGGGAATCGATCGTCTCGACCAGACGGCCGACGATCGGTGCCGAGATCAACGCCAGGATCCCCATGATGCCGGTCGCATAGCCGGCCCATGTGGCGGTGTAACCCATGTTCATCTGCAGCCACAGCGGCAGGATCACCACCGAGGCGAAGAAGGCCCCGAAGCCGGCGGCATAGGTGATCGCCGCCGCCGTGAAACCGCGATGGCGGAAGATCTTGAGATCGACGATCGGGTTCTCCTCGGTCAGCTCCCAGATCAGGAAGGCGAGGAAGCCGATCAGCGCGACGACGGCGAGGATGCGGATCTCTTCGGCGGCGAACCAATCGTGATTGCGGCCCTCGTCGAGCATGATCTGCAGGGCGCCGACCCAGACGATCAACAGCGCCAGACCGACCCCGTCGATCCGCGCCGGACCGGTCGGATCGGGCAGGCCGCGCGTCATCAACAGCGCGATCGAGCCGCCGGCGAGCGCGATCGGCACCTTCAGGTGGAAGATCCACGGCCAGCCGACGCCGTCGCAGATGATGCCGCCGAGGATCGGGCCGGCGACCGGCGCGACCAGCGTCGTCATCGCCCACAGGATCGCCGCGGCGGTCGCCTTCTCGCGCGGGAAGATGCGCAGCAACAGCATCTGCGACAGCGGCATGATCGGGCCGCCGACGAGGCCGAGCAGCACCCGTCCGCCGACCAGCATGCCGAGCGATTGCGAGATGCCGCACAGGAACGACACCGCGGCGAAGGCGAGATAGCAGGTGATGAAGACGCGGAAGGCGCCGAACCGGCGGGCGAGCCAGCCGGTCAGCGGCACCGTGATCGCCTCGGCGACCGCGTAGGAGGTGATCACCCACGAGCCCTGCGAACTCGACACGCCGAGCGAGCCGGCGATGGTCGGCACCGAGACGTTGGCGATGGTCGTGTCGAGCACGACCAGGAAGTTGCCGGCGCCGATGGCGAGCGCGGCGACGAGCAGCGCCGGGCCGGTGAGCGGCTTCGTCTCGACGCCGAGTTGATCGGGAAGCGCGCCCATCGGTCCGCCCTCACTTCGCGACGTCGACGTCGACCGTCATCGACAGTCCGACCTGCAGGGGATGGGTGGCGAGTTCGGCCGGATCGAGCGCGATGCGCACCGGCAGGCGCTGCACCACTTTGATCCAGTTGCCGGTTGCGTTCTGCGCCGGAACGATCGAGAAGGCGGCGCCGGTGCCACCGGAGAAGCCGACGACGCGGCCGGTGAAGGCGACGTCCTTGCCCCAGAGATCCGAGACCAACCGCACCGACTGACCTGCCC
>JAAYVT010000412.1 GCA_012517025.1 Phyllobacteriaceae bacterium
CGCCCGGCTGGTGCGTGGCGAGGTGCTCGCCCAGCGCCGGCGCGAATACGTCGAGGCGGCGATGCTGGCCGGCCAGTCGCACTTCACCATCATCACCCGCCAGATCCTGCCCAACGTCGTCTCGCCGATCGTGGTGCTGGCCTCGCTGATGGTGGCGACCGCCATCCTGCTCGAGAGCTCGCTCTCCTTCCTCGGCCTCGGCGATCCTTCGATGATGTCGTGGGGCTACATGATCGGGGCGGCGCGCACGGTGGTGCGGCAGGCGTGGTGGCTCTCCTTCTTCCCGGGTGTGGCGATCCTGCTGACGGTGCTCGCCCTCAATCTGGTCGGCGAAGGCCTCGCCGAAGCGCTCGATCCGCGCTCCTCGCGCGATCATCACTGAGGAGGCGAGGCCCCATGGATCCGATCCTGCACATCGAAAACCTGGCGATCGAACTGCCCGCCGGCGCCGATCGGCTGTTCGCAGCGGAAGGCGTCTCGTTCGAGATCTTCCCCGGCGAGACGGTGGCGATCGTCGGCGAATCCGGCTCTGGCAAGTCGATGTCGGCGAACGCGGTGATGGGCCTGCTGCCCCCCGGCACCCGCGTCGCGCAAGGGCTCGCCACGCTCGAGGGCGTCGATCTCTTCCGCCTCGACGAGGCGGGGCTGCGCGCCATCCGCGGCCGGCGCATCGGCATGATCTTCCAGGAACCGATGACGGCGCTCGACCCGTTGATGCGGGTCGGCGAGCAGATCGCGGAAGTGTTCGAGGCGCACGGGGTGTTCACCCCGGCGGAGCGGCGCGCCCGGGCGCTCGAACTCCTGACCGAGGTCGGTCTGCCCGAACCGGAACGGGCGATCCACGCCTATCCGTTCCAGCTCTCCGGCGGCCAACGCCAACGCGTGATGATCGCCATGGCGCTGGCGCTCGAACCGGTGCTGCTGATCGCCGACGAGCCGACCACCGCGCTCGACGTCACCACCCAGGCGCAGATCCTGAAGCTGATCGCCGATCTGCAGGCCAAACACGGCACCGCCGTGATGTTCATCACCCACGACTTCGGCGTCGTCGCCGACATCGCCGATCGGGTGGTGGTGATGCGCCAGGGCAAGGTGGTGGAGACCGGGGCGGCGGCCGACGTGCTCGGCAACCCGCAACACGACTACACCAAGGCGCTGATCGCGGCGATCCCGACCGGGCGGCGCGAGGCCGGCGAAGCGGCGGCGGCCGGCGAGCGGCGGATCGTGCTCGAGGTCGAAAACCTGACCAAGACCTACACCAGCGCCGGCGGCTTCTTCCGTCCGCCCCGCGTGGTGCATGCGGTCAAGGGCGTGACCTTCGATCTGGCGCGCGGCGAGACGCTCGGGGTGGTCGGCGAATCCGGCTCCGGCAAGTCGTCGCTCGGCCGTTGTCTCGTCCGCCTGATCGAACCGGAGGCGGGATCGATCCGCATCGACGGCGCCGAGACCATGGGGCAGTCGGCGGGCGAGATGCGGCTCTGGCGGCGGCGGATGCAGATGGTGTTCCAGGACCCCTACGGCTCGCTCAACCCGCGTACCCGGGTCGGCCGGATCATCGCGGAAGGACCGATCGCCGCCGGCGTGCCGGTCAAACAGGCGCTCGCCGAGGCCGCCGACCTGCTGGCGATGGTCGGGCTCGACGCCGCCGCGGTCGACCGCTTTCCGCACGAGTTCTCCGGCGGCCAACGCCAACGCATCGGCATCGCTCGGGCGCTCGCCTTGAAGCCGGAGATCATCATCGCCGACGAGGCGGTGTCCGCCCTCGACGTGTCGATCCAGGCGCAGGTGCTGCGGCTGCTCGCCGACCTCAAGACCCGGCTCGATCTGGCGCTGGTCTTCATCACCCACGATCTGCGCGTCGCCGCCACCATCTGCGACCGGATCGCGGTGATGCGGAAGGGCGAGATCGTCGAGATGGGGCCCGTCGCCCAGGTCTTCGGCGATCCGCGTCACGACTATACGAAGCGGCTGATCGCCGCCATTCCCGGCCGCACCGAGGGCTCGCCCCTCGTCGCGGCGCGGGCGTGAATCCGACGATACGAGGGTCCTCATGAAGATCGTCTTCGACGAGCGCCAGCTGGCGCACGAACCCGGTTCCTATTTCCGACGCGGCGCCACCATCGCACACCCGGAGCAGCCGCAGCGGGCGATCCTGCTGCGCGACGCGCTCCTCGCCGCCGGGCACGAGCGCGTCGC
>JAAYVT010000413.1 GCA_012517025.1 Phyllobacteriaceae bacterium
CTCGACGGCGGCGGTGGTGGTGGTGCGGGCACGGAAGGTCTCACCGGCGTCTTCCGCGAAAGAGACGCCGGCCCCGGCGCCCAACAGCGCCGTGCCGAGGAACAGAGACGACCAACCGGACGATTTCATCTTCGCACACCCTCGAACGTCTCGCGCCCGCGCGTCGGGCGCCATCATACAGCCGAACCGTCCAGAAGAATCGACGAGAATCCCGCGCGATCGATCGAAACCGATCATTCCGCCGCGACGATTCCGTCTGTGTCTTCCAAACCATATTCCTTGAGCTTGCGGTAGAGGGTGGACCGGCCGATGCCGAGCCGGCGGGCCACCTCGGTCATGCGCCCGCCGTAGTGCTCGATGGCCACCCGGATCATCTCCTCCTCGATCGCGGCGAGGTCGCGGACGTGACCGTCGGCGTCGAGAGAACGCAAGAAACCGAAAGGGGTTGGCCCGGATCCGGTGGTCAGGCCGGCGGCGCTCGGCGACCACCCGGTCATCGCCGATTCGAGGCCCGAGAGGGGCGCGGCGAGCGACGTGTCGCGGTGTGCCGGCAGGCCTTCCTCTGCGGAATGGCCTTCGATCGCGATCAATCTGTGGTGCCTCGGCAACACCTTCGGCGTGCCCGCCTGGGCGGCGATCTGGGGAAATTCGTCGACGCTCAGCCACGGGCCGTCCGACAGCACCACGGCGCGGAAGACCGCGTTCTCCAGCTGGCGGATGTTGCCGGGCCAGTCGTAGCCCTCGAGCAGGGCCATCGCCTCGGGCGCGACACCGATCAACCGGCGCCGACCCTCTTCCGCCGCGAAGCGGGCGACGAAGGTCTTGACCAGTTCCGGGATGTCCTCGCGGCGGTCGCGCAGCGGCGGCACCCAGATCGGGAAGACGTTGAGGCGATAGTAGAGATCCTCGCGGAAGCGACCTTCCTTGGTCATGTCGAGGAGCGAGCGGTTGGTCGCCGAGATCAGGCGGAAGTCGACCTTCACCGGCCGGCGGGCGCCGATCGGGTCGATCTCGCCCTCCTGGATGGCGCGCAACAGCTTGACCTGGATCTCCGGGGGCAGCTCGCCGATCTCGTCGAGGAACAGGGTGCCGCCGTGGGCCTCCTGGAACTTGCCGACGTGGCGATCGACGGCGCCGGTGAAGGCGCCCTTCTCGTGACCGAACAGGATCGACTCGACCAGATTTTCCGAGATCGCGCCGCAGTTGACGGTGACGAAGGGCTTGGCGCGGCGATCCGACGAGCCTTGGATGGCACGGGCGATCACCTCCTTGCCGACACCGCTCTCGCCCTCGATCAGGATAGGGATGTTGGAGGCGGCGGCGCGGCGGCCGAGGCGGATGACGCGCTCCATCGACGGCGAGGCGGTGGCGAGATCCTCGAAGCCGAGGGTGCCGGCGGCGGTGCGACGGGCGCGCGCCACCTCGTCTTCGAGCGCGCCGAACTTCAGGGCGTTCTGGATCGACACCTGCAGGCGTTCCGGCGACACCGGCTTGACCACGAAGTCGAAGGCGCCGGCGCGCATCGCCGAGACCACGGTGTCGATGCCGCCGTGGCTGGTCTGGACGATCACCGGCAGCGAGAGACCGCTCTCGCGCAGCTTCAACAG
>JAAYVT010000414.1 GCA_012517025.1 Phyllobacteriaceae bacterium
ATCGCCGCGCCGGCCGCCGCGTCGGTCGAGGCGGCCGGATCGACGGCCGCCTCGAGGCGGGTCTCGAACGGTACGCAGACGTCGTGGCAGAGCCCGAGCATCACCGAGACCGCGAGCCGCCCCGGCTTCGCCGGATCGACGAGCGCGCCGTCGAGCGGCAGCACCACCGAGCGGGTGTAGCCGACGGCGGTGAAGCCGGCTTCGTCGAATCGCTCCGGCGCCGGGAACCGCACCGTCACCGGCGACAGGCCCGTGGATCCCGTCGTCGCGATCGACGGCGGAATGCCGGCCTCGCCGGGGGTGCGCCAATAGGTCTTCCAACCCTCGGGCAGGTCGACGGCGAGCCCCGCTTCGATCCGACCGTCGACGACGCCGGCGACGAGGAGACGCACGTCGGGCTTCGGTTCGGCCCGGGCGGGCGGCGAGGCGAGAGGGACGAGAAGGAGGAGAAACGCGGAAAAGAGGCGCATGGGGGCTCACGAAACGATGTCGGCGCACCCTAACGGGTCTCACCGCGCCCGTCTCGTCACGACATCGCCAACCATCCGTGCGATCGCCGTGATCACCGGAAGGACGCGCCCTTGTTCCGACCGGGGCGCGGCGTTACCCTTTCACCCGTGCGCATCGAGCGCCAGAGGATCGAGAGCCGACGTTCATGACCGACGAAGAGACCCGCTATCTCGGCGGCCAGATCCTGATTGCGATGCCGGGCATGGAAGACGAACGCTTCGCCCGCAGTCTGGTCTATCTCTGCGCCCACTCCGAGGAAGGGGCGATGGGGGTGATCATCAATCGATCCTCCGACCATCCCTCGTTCTCCGATCTGTTGGTGCAGCTGCAGATCATCCCCGAGGAGGAGCGCATTCGCCTGCCCGAGCAGGCCCGTGCCATGCAGGTGCAGACCGGCGGCCCGGTCGAGACGACCCGCGGCTTCGTCCTGCACTCCTCCGATTGGCACGTCGACGACGCCACCCTGGCGATCGACGACCGATTCTCGCTCACCACCACGCTCGAGGTGTTGAAGGCGATCGCCGAGGGCCAGGGCCCCAAGAAGGCGATCCTGGCGCTCGGTTATGCCGGCTGGGCCGCCGGCCAACTGGAGAGCGAGATCCAGTGGAACGGCTGGCTGCATTGCCCGGCCGACCCGGCGCTGGTCTTCGATCCCGACCTCGACCACAAATACGATCGCGCGCTGAAGTCGCTCGGCATCGACATCGGCCTGCTGTCGCGCGAGGCCGGCCACGGCTGAGGCCGCGAAAAGCACGACCATCGGCGGTTTCGAGGGCTCGCCGGGCTTCGCCGGCTTGCCCACCGCGATGGCCCGGCCTAGTGTCCCGCCTCGCCGTTCCCGGCCGCTCCGCCGCGGCCGCTCCCATTCGACGAGGGTTTCGATCCGGTGCGTTACGTCTCCACCCGCGGCGAGGCTCCGAGCCTCGGCTTCTCCGATGTCCTGCTCGCCGGTCTCGCCCGCGACGGCGGCCTCTACGTGCCCGAGACCTGGCCGACCCTGACCGCCCGCGAAATCGCCGACCTCGCCGGAAAATCCTATCCCGAGGTCGCCTTCGAGGTGATCTCCCGCTTCACCGGCGACGACCTCGCGGAAGCCGACCTGCGCGCCATGATCGGCGACGCCTACGCCACCTTCCATCACCCGGCGGTGACGCCGCTGACCCAGCTCGCGGCGAACCACTTCCTGCTCGAGCTCTCGCACGGCCCGACGCTCGCCTTCAAGGACGTGGCGATGCAGTTTCTCGGCCGCGTCATGGATCACGTGCTGGCCGAGCGCGGCGAGCGCGCCACCATCGTCGGGGCGACCTCCGGCGACACCGGCGGCGCGGCGATCGAGGCCTTCCGCGGTCGCGAGCGGGTCGACGTCTTCATCATGTATCCGCACGGCCGCGTCTCCGACGTCCAGCGCCGCCAGATGACGACGCTTGCCGACGCCAACGTCCATGCGATCGCGCTCGAGGGCACCTTCGACGACGCCCAGTCGATCCTGAAGGGGATGTTCAACCACTTCTCCTTCCGCGATCGCATCCGTCTGACCGGCGTCAACTCGATCAACTGGGCCCGCGTGGTGGCCCAGGTGGTCTATTACTTCTACGCCGCCTGTGCCCTCGGCGCGCCGCACCGCGAGGTGTCGTTCTGCGTTCCGACCGGCAATTTCGGCGACGTCTTCGCCGGCTTCGTGGCGAAGAAGATGGGGCTGCCGATCGAGAAGCTGGTGGTCGCCACCAACGTCAACGACATCCTCCACCGCACCCTGGAGACCGGCGCCTACGAGCTGCGCGACGTGATCGCCACCCGCTCGCCGTCGATGGACATCCAGATCTCCTCGAATTTCGAGCGCCTGCTGTTCGAGGCGATGGACCGCGACGGCGCCGCCGTGGCGAACCTGATGTCGAGCCTCGCCCAGGCCAAGAGCTTCGCCGTTCCGCCCGAGGCGCTCGCCGCCATCCGCGCCGATTTCGTCTCCGGCCGCGCCGACGAGGCGGAGACGGCGGCGACCATCGCCCGCATCCGCGCCGCGACCGGCGAGACCATCGACCCCCACACCGCCGTGGCGGTGACGGTGGCCGAGACCTTCCTTTCGTCGACGACCCCGATGATCACGTTGTCGACCGCGCATCCCGCCAAGTTCCCGGACGCCGTCGAGGCGGCGACCGGCGAGCGTCCGGCGTTGCCGGTGTGGCTCGCCGATCTGATGGAGCGCGAGGAGCGTTTCGAGGTGGTGGAGAACGACCTCGTCGCGGTCGAGCGTTTCGTCGAGGCGCGGTCGCGCGCCGTCCACGTCTGATTGAACCCCGAGCCCGGAGGGCCGAAGCGAGAATGACCGTCGAGGTGACGAGATTGGCGAGCGGGCTCACCGTCGCCACCGAATCCATGCCCCATCTCGAGACCGCCACTCTCGGCGTCTGGGTGGGGGCCGGCTCGCGCTCGGAGCAGGCGGCCGAGCACGGCATCTCGCACCTCCTCGAACACATGGCCTTCAAGGGCACGACCACCCGCTCGGCCCGGCGCATCGCCGAGGAGATCGAGGCGGTCGGCGGCGAGATCAACGCCGCCACTTCGGTCGAGAACACCTGCTACTACGCCCGCATCCTCGCCGACGATCTGGCGCTCTCCGCCGACATCCTCGCCGACATCCTCACCCGCTCGGTCTTCGATCCCGAGGAGCTGGAGCGCGAGAGCCACGTCGTGCTCCAGGAGATCGGCGCCGCCGACGACGCGCCGGAGGATCTGGTCTTCGACCTGCTGCAGGAACGCGCCTTCCCCGATCAACCGATCGGCCGGCCGATCCTCGGCACCCCGGAGACCGTCGCCGCCTTCCGCCGCGAGCACCTGACCGACTATCTCGATCGCCACTATCTGACCTCGGCCGCGGTGGTGACCGCCGCCGGCCGGGTCGATCATGCGCAAGTTGTGGCGCTGGTCGAGGATCGCTTCGCCGAGATGCCGACCGGCGCCGCGCCGGCCGAGGACACCGCGACCTGGGTCGGCGGCGAGGTGCGCGAGGTCCGCGATCTCTCCGAGGCGCAGGTGACGCTCGGCTTCGAGGGCCGGCCCTACGCCTCGCCCGATCACCACGCCGCCCAGATCCTCGCCACCGTCCTCGGCGGCGGCATGTCGAGCCGGCTGTTCCAGGAGATCCGCGAGAAGAAGGGCCTGTGCTATTCGGTCTCCGCCTTCCATTGGGGCTACCGCGAGACCGGCCTGTTCGGCATCCACGCCGCCACCGGCGAAGACGATCTCGATCGGCTGATGGTCGGCCTCGGCGAGGAGATCGTCCGGGTGATCGACGACGTCGACGAGGCGGAGGTGCGCCGCGCCAAGGCGCAGCTGCGCGCCGGCCTGCTGATGAGCCTGGAGAGCCCGGTGTCGCGCGCCTCGCAGATCGCCCGCCAGATGCTGATCTGGGGCCGTCCGCTGGAGACCCGCGAGATCCTGGAGAAGGTCGAGGCGGTCGATCGGCCGCAGCTGCTGCGGCTCGCCGGCGAGATCTTCCTGGGCTCGACGCCGACGCTCGCCTACGTCGGTCCGGTCGGCGGCGCCGTCGGCGCCGACGCCTTCGCCGAGCGATTGACGCGCCGGGCGTGAGGAGACGGGGGCGGAACCATGGGGCTCTTTCACGCCGACCCGTCCGAACGCCTCCCCACCCTCGTCGGCGAGCGGGTGCTGTTGCGCGGCCCCGACCGCGCCGACTTCGAGGTCTGGCGCGCCCTGCGCACCGCCTCGCGCGCCTTCCTGGAGCCGTGGGAACCGCTGTGGGCGAGCGACGATCTCGTCCTCGCCGCCTTCCGCCGGCGATTGGCGCGTTGGTCGGAAGAGATCGGCGACGGCGTGACGCTGCCGTTCTTCGTCTTCGCCCGCGACGGCGGCGCGCTGCTCGGCGGGGTGACGCTGTCGCAGGTGCGTCGCGGCGTCACCCAGACCGGCACGGTCGGCTACTGGATGGGCGAGCCCCACGCCGGCAAGGGCTTCATGAGCGAGGCGGTCGGCGTGCTCGCCCGCCACGCCTTCGGCCCCTTCGGCCTGCATCGGCTGGAGGCCGCCTGCCTGCCCGACAATCTCCGATCGATCCGCCTCCTCGAAAAGGTCGGATTCGCCCGCGAGGGTCTGGCGCGCGCCTATCTGTGCATCGCCGGCGACTGGCGCGATCACCTGTTGTGGGGGCTGCTCGTCGGCGATCCGCTGTTTCCGAACCGGCCGTCGACGTTCCCGCGTGCCGATGCGGTGGGTAGCGCGGCACGGGCGCTTGTCGA
>JAAYVT010000415.1 GCA_012517025.1 Phyllobacteriaceae bacterium
ATCCGCGCCGATCCTGTGCCGTCACTGTGACGACGCGCCGTGCGCACGCGTCTGCCCGGTCGAGGCGATCCGCCTCGAGAACGGGGCCGTCGTGCTCGACGAGAAGCGCTGCGTCGGCTGCAAGATGTGTGCGCTCGCCTGTCCGTTCGGCGCGATCTCGCCGTCGGGCACCACCGTCGCCGGCGTCGGCGGCGTCGCCGAACCGCAACCGCGGCGGCCCGCCGGGTTCGACCCGATCCTTGCCTGGGACATCGGCGTCAAGACCGTCGCGGTGAAGTGCGATCTCTGCGACTTCGCCGACGACGGCCCCGCCTGCGTGCGGGTCTGTCCGACCGATGCCCTGTGGGCGGTCGGCCCCGGCGAGCTCTCCCGTTCGAACGCGACCCGCCGGGCCGAGACGGCCGCTCCGCGCGGTCTGCCCGGAACGCTCCCTGCCATCGAGGGGCACGACTGATCATGTACGCCATCCACATGCTTATCGGCGCTCTGGCGATCCATGCGATCGGCGCCGCGACGAGCCTGATGTTCCGCCGCGACGACGGCGCCGCGATCGCGGCGGCCGGCTTCGGCGGCGCGATCGCCGGGCTCCTCGGCCTTCTCGCCGGTGTCTCGGCACTCGGCGCGGCTCCGCAGGTCGTCGATTGGGGCGGCCCCTATCCGTTCGCGCATTTCGTGTTGCGTCTCGACGGACTGTCCGGCCTGATGGTCGCGGTGATCTCCGGCCTGACCGTCGTCGCCTCGATCTATTCGCTCGCCTATGTGCGCGAATACGCCGGGCGCGGCGTCGGGGCGATGGGTTTCTTCACCAATCTCTTCGTCGCCTCGATGTTGCTGGTGGTGACGGCGGACGATGCCTTCTGGTTCCTCGTCTTCTTCGAGATGATGTCGCTGGCCTCCTACTTCCTGGTCATCTTCGACCAGAACGAAGAGTCGGTGTCGGCGGGCTTCCTCTACTTCCTGGTCGCGCACGCCGGATCGGTCGCGATCATGGCGGCCTTCTTCCTGATGGCGAACGCGGCGGGCTCGTTCTCCTTCGAAGCCTTCCGCACCCATCGTCCGAGCGAGGCGGTCGCCTCGATCGCCTTCGTGCTGGCGTTGATCGGGTTCGGCGCCAAGGCCGGCATGATCCCGCTGCACATCTGGTTGCCGCGGGCGCATCCGGCGGCGCCTTCGCACGCCTCGGCGCTGATGTCGGGCGTGATGATCAAGATCGGCGTGTTCGGCATCGTCAAGGTCGGCATCGACCTGCTCGGCGGCGGCGTCGCCTGGTGGGGACTGCTGGTGCTCGCCCTCGGCGCGATCTCGTCGGTGATGGGCGTGATCTACGCGCTCGCCGAACACGACATCAAGAAGCTGCTCGCCTACCACTCGGTCGAGAACATCGGCATCATCCTGCTCGGCGTCGGCACCGGCATGATCGGTCTTTCGACCGGCCATCCGGTGGTCGCCGCGCTCGGCCTCACCGCCGGCCTCTATCACCTCGTCAATCACGCGGTGTTCAAGGGCCTGCTGTTCCTCGGCGCCGGCTCCGTCATCTTCCGCATGCACACCAAGGACATGGAGAAGATGGGCGGGCTCGGCCGGGCGATGCCGTGGACGTCGCTGTCGTTCCTGATCGGCGCGCTCGCCATCTCCGCCATCCCGCCGCTCAACGGCTTCGTCTCGGAGTGGCTGACCTATCAGGGCCTGTTCACCGCGGCTCTCGACGGCGGCTTCGCCACCCGGCTCGCCACCCCGATCGCCGCCACGCTCTTGGCGCTGACCGGCGCGCTCGCGGTGATGTGCTTCGTCAAGGCCTACGGCGTGATCTTCTCCGGCGCGCCGCGCAGCCGGCATGCGGCGGAAGCGACCGAAGCGCCGACGGCGATGGTGATCGGCATGGTCGCGCTGGCGCTCGCCTGCGTCGGGCTCGGCCTCGCCGCGCCGCTGGTGGTGCCGGTGTTGACCGGCGTGGCGGCGCAGCTCCTGCATCAACCGGCCGCGTCCTTCGCCGACGGCGCGCTGCTGACGGTCGGCGAGACGACGTTGTCGACGCCGCTGGTGGCGCTGCTGCTGATCGGTCTCGCGACGCTTCCCGTGCTGCTCGGGTCGCTCTTCGCGATCTCCCGCCGGGCGCCGCGCGCCGGCGAGGCACCCTGGGCCTGCGGCTATCTGCCAGACGGCCACATGACGGTCAGCGCCCATTCCTTCGCTCAGCCGATCCGCATGTTCTTCCGGCCGCTCTACGCGATCCGCAAGACCGTGGCGGCGGTCGAGGCGTGGGGCGATCGCCGCTTCGACGGTTTCGTGGCGGCGGCCCGCCGCTCCGAATCCGCCTTCGACGACACCCTGGTCGCTCCGGTGATCCGCGGCGTCGGCGGGGTCGGCCGTCGCGCGCAGATCATCCAGGGCGGCGATTTCCGCATCTACTGCCTCTACATCGTCGCCGCGCTGATCGCGCTCCTGCTCGTGACCCTTCGCTGAGGAGCCGTCCCATGCCCACCTTCGGATATGTCCTCGTGGCGCTGGCGCAGGTTCTGCTCGTCGCCGCCGCCGCCCCGCTCGCCTCCGGCTTCTCTCGGATGCTGCGTGCCAAGATGCACACGCGCCACGGTCCCGGCGTCCTGCAAGACTACCGCGACCTCTTCAAACTGCTGCGCCGTCAGGACGTGCGACCGCCGGCTTCCGGTTTCGTCTTCCGGCTGATGCCGATCGTCATGCCGGCCACCCTGTTGGTGGTCGCCATGGGGACGCCGATCCTGACCCGGGCGACGCCGATCGCCGCGCTCGGCGATCTGATCACCACGGTCTATCTGTTCGCGCTCGCCCGTTTCTTCTTCGCGCTCTCCGGTCTCGACAGCGGTTCGTCCTTCGCCGGCATCGGCGCCAGTCGCGAACTGACCCTCGGCGTGCTGGTCGAGCCGGCGATGTTGCTCGCCCTGTTCGTCGCGGCGTTGCTCGCCGGATCGACCAATCTCGGCGACATCGGTTCGGCGATCGTCGACGGCCGGACCGGCTCGATCGCCGCGACGGTCTTCGCCCTGATCGCCTTCGGCTTCGCCTGCTACGTCGAACTCGGCAAGCTGCCCTACGACATGGCCGAGGCGGAGCAGGAGCTGCAGGAAGGCCCGTTGACCGAATACGCCGGGCCGTCGCTCGCCCTGGTGAAGTGGTCGCTGGCGCTGAAGCAGCTCGTCGTCGTGGTCTGGTTCGTCGGCACCTTCCTGCCCTTCGGGGCGGCGCCGGAGCCGACCTTCTCCGGCCTGGCGATCGGCTTCCTCGCCGTCGCGATCAAGGTCGCCCTGATCTACGGGCTCGTCGGCATCGTCGAGAACGCGGTCGCCCGCGCCCGTTTCCGCCTGACCTCGCGTCATACCTGGCTCGGCGTCGGCGTCGCCTCGCTCGCCTTCGTCTTCTATCTGGCCGGCCTGTGAGCCGCGACGGGAGAGAGACATGTTGATCCTCGCACTCGCGACCATCCTCACGCCCTTCCTCGGGGCGGTCCTGGTGGCGCTCTCGCCGCAGCCGGTCGCCAAGCATCTCGGCCGCGCCTTCGCGGGCCTGTCGCTGGCCTGCGTCCTCGGTCTGGCGGCGGTCTTCGCCGCCGCCGGCAAGCCGACCGTCGAACGGGCGGTGATCTCCTTCGGCGACGTCGAAATCCTCGGTTTCGCGGTCGACACGGTCTCGGTGCTGGTCGCCGTCGCGGTGGTGGCGATCGGCCTGCTCGTCGCGATCTATTCCTGCGACTACTTCTCCAAGGACAATCGTGAGCACGCCGACATCGGCCGGCGCCGGTTCTGGGCCTTCCTGCTCGTCTTCATCGGCGCGATGGCGGGGCTGGTCTTCACCTCGACGGTGATCGGCCAACTGGTGTTCTTCGAGATCACCGGTGCCTGCTCCTGGGCCCTGATCGGCTATTACGAGAAGCCGAAGCCCTTCGCCTCGGCGCTGAAGGCGCTGATCATCACCCACATCGCCTCGCTCGGCCTCTATCTGGCGGCGGCGCTGGTGTTCCTGAACACCGGTACCTTCTCGCTCGGCGCGCTCGCCGGCCTGCCGGTGGGCCTCAAGACCGTCGTCCTGCTGGCGATCCTGGTCGCGGCTTGGGGCAAGTCGGCGCAGCTGCCCTTCCACATGTGGCTGCCCGACGCGATGGAGGCGCCGACGCCGGTGTCGGCCTATCTGCACGCCGCCTCGATGGTGAAGGTCGGCGTCTACATCTTCGCCCGGTCGCTGATGTCGGCCGGCGAGGTGCCGGAGATCATCGGTTGGGTCGGCTCGATTATGGCCGTGGCGACGCTGATCTACGGCTTCGTGATGTATCTGCCGCAGGCGGATCTGAAGCGGCTGCTCGCCTATTCGACGATCACCCAGCTCGCCTACATCTTCCTCGGCCTGTCGCTGTCGGTGTTCGGCTCGAAGCTCGCCTTCGACGGCGCGATCGCCCACATCTTCAACCACGCCTTCGCCAAGACCCTGTTCTTCCTGATCGCCGGCGCGCTGTCGTTCACCGCCGGCACCCGCATGCTGCCGGTGCTGCGCGGCATCCTGGCGAAGAGCCCGGTGCTCGGCGTCGGCTTCGTCGTCGCGGCGCTGGCGATCACCGGCGTGCCGCCGTTCTCCGGCTTCTTCTCGAAGTTCGCGATCTTCGCGGGCGGTTTCGAGGTCGGCGCGACCCATCCGGCGCTGATGGTGCTGACCGTCGTCGCGCTGGTGGAATCGGTCGCGTCCTTCTCCTGGTTCCTGAAGTGGATCGGCCGCTCGGTCGTCGGCACCCCGTCGGAGACGATGGCGGCCGCCCAGCCGGTGCCGGCGGCCATGAAGCTGGTGCTCGGCATCCTGATCGTCATGACGGTCGTCTCGAGCTTCGTCGCCACCGCTTGGCTCGGTTGAGGAGGGGAGACCCATGTCCGGACTGCAACTCGCCAATGGTCTCGCCGGCCTCTTGATCGTCACCTCGCTCCTGGTGATCACGGCGAAGAAACCCGCCACCTCGGCGCTCTTCTATGCGCTCCAGTCGTTGGTTCTGGTCGGCGTCTTCGTGACGCTGGCCGGGGTCACCGGCAGCCACGAACTCTATGCCTGGGCCGGCACCTCGGTGATCACCAAGGTGCTCCTGGTGCCGATCCTGATGATCCGCCTGGTCGGGCGGCTCGACGACCCGAAACTCGGGACCGGCGAACGGATCTCCCCGGCCGTCTCGGTGCTGCTCGCGGCGATCGTGCTGGCGCTCTGCTTCGCGGTCGTCTCCGGCGTCACCCTGCCGGCGGTCGCCGCCACCAAGCCGGCGCTCGCCGTCTCGCTCGCCCACTTCTTCCTCGGCCTCGCCGCCATCGTCACCCAGCGCAACATCCTCAAGCAGGTGTTCGGCTACTGCCTGATGGAGAACGGCTCGCATCTGACCCTGGCGCTGATGGCGGCCAAGGCGCCGGAACTGGTGGAAGTCGGCATCGCCACCGACGCGATCTTCGCCGTGGTGATCCTCGGCGTGCTCGGCACGCAGATCCACCGCACGCTCGGCACCCTCGATGCCGACCAGCTCACCTCTCTGAAGGGATGACCGCCATGGTGCCCTCCGTCCTCCCCCTCCTGACGCTCGCCGTCCCGCTAGTCGCGGCGGTCGGCATCGCCTTCCAGCCGATGCGCGACGGGGCGACCCGCCGCATCGAAGCGATCCATCTCGGCGCGATCGCCGCGCTCGCGCTCGTCGCCCTCGTCCTGGTCGTCGACGTGGCGCGCGGCTCCGACGTCTCGGCCCTCGGCGGCTGGCTCTTCGTCGATCCGCTGGCGGCCGTGTTCGTCGCGCTGGTCGGTCTGATCGGTCTGATGACCGGGCTCTATGCCTGGGGCTACATCCGTCACGACCTCGCCCACGGCGAGATCGGACCGCGCGGCCACAAGGTCTTCCACGTCTTCTTCCACCTCTTCCTCTTCACCATGCTGCTGGTGGTCACCTCGAACAACATCGTGATGATGTGGGTGGCGGTGGAGGCGACGACGCTCGGTTCGGCCTTCCTGGTCGGGCTCTACGGCAAGCGGCCGAGCCTCGAGGCGGCGTGGAAATACGTGATCATCGGCACCGTCGGCGTCGCCTTCGGCCTCTACGGCACCGTGCTCACCTATGCCGACGGCGCGAGCGTGCTCGCCGACCACGAGGGCGCGATCCTGTGGACCAACCTCGCGGCGCACGCCTCCTCGCTCGATCCGATGCTGGTCAAGATCGCCTTCGTCTTCGTGCTGATCGGTTTCGGCACCAAGGCCGGCCTCTTCCCGATGCACGCCTGGCTGCCGGACGCCCATTCGGAAGCCCCGAGCCCGGTCTCCGCGCTGCTCTCGGCGGTGCTCTTGAAGTGCGCGCTGTTCGTGGTGATCCGCTATCTGATCCTCACCACCCGCGCCGTCGGGGCCGACTTCCCGCAGCTCCTGCTGATGATCCTCGGCTTCGCCTCGGTCGCGGTCGCCTCGTTCCTGCTCTACGTGCAGAAGGATCTGAAGCGGAAGCTCGCCTATTCGTCGGTCGAGCACATCGGCCTGATCGCGCTCGCCCTCGGCTTCGGCGGCCCGCTCGGCATCGGCGCGGCGATCCTGCACGCGGTCAACCACAGCCTCGCCAAGGCGCTGGTGTTCTGCGGTTCCGGCAACGTGCTGATGAAGTACGGCACCCGCGACCTCGGCGAGGTGAAGGGGCTGCTGCGGGTCGCTCCGGCCTCCGGCGTGATGATGATGATCGGATCGTTGGCGCTGGCCGGGTTCCCGCCCTTCAACCTGTTCGTCAGCGAGTTCCTGATCCTCGGCGCCGGCATCGCCTCCGGCCACTGGGTCGTCACCGGGCTCGTCGTGCTTCTGCTGACCGTCACCGTCGCCGCCTTCGTGCAGATCGTCTCCGGCTCGGTGCTCGGCAAGGCGCCGGAGCGGATCGGCGTCGGCGACGTCGGTTGGCGGGCGCTCGCCCCGATGGGCGTGCTCGTCGCCCTGGTCCTGATGATGGGCGTCGCGGTGCCGCGGCCGGTCGCGCGGCTGGTCGAGCAGGCTACCGCCGTGGTGGTCGGCGTCGACCGTGCCACCCCGGTCGCCGCGCCCTGGCAGACGATCGAACCGGCCGCCCGCCTCACCGCTTCGGCCGAGCCTCGCTCGTGACCGACCGCGTCAAACGGAGTTTTCACTCATGAACGCCCCCTTCAATCTCC
>JAAYVT010000036.1 GCA_012517025.1 Phyllobacteriaceae bacterium
ACGGTGACGGCGGCCAATTCCTCGTCGATCTCCGACGGTGCGGCGGCGCTGGTGCTGATGCGCGCGTCGGAAGCCGAGAAGCGCGGTCTGACCCCGCTCGCCCGCATCGTCGGCCACGCCACTCAGGCGCAGGAGCCGTCGAAATTCGCCACCGCGCCGATCGGCTCGATCCGCAAGCTCTGCGACAAGACCGGTTGGTCGCTCGCCGACGTCGATCTCTTCGAGATCAACGAGGCCTTCGCGGTCGTCGCCATGGCGGCGATGCGCGATCTCGACCTGCCGCACGACAAGGTCAACGTCAACGGCGGCGCCTGCGCGCTCGGCCACCCGATCGGCGCCTCCGGCGCCCGCATCCTGGTGACGCTGCTCGCCGCCCTGGCGAACCGGGGCGCCAAGCGCGGCGTCGCCTCGCTGTGCATCGGCGGCGGCGAAGCGACGGCGATGGCCGTCGAGTTGATGGCCTGAGGCGGAGGGAAGATCCCATGCGTCTCGACGAGACCCGTGCCGCCATCCGCGACATGGCCCGCGACTTCGCCCGCGAGCGGCTCGCCCCCGACGCCGCCGCCCGCGACAAGGCCCACGCCTTTCCGGGCGAGGAATTGAAGGAGATGGGCCGCCTCGGCCTGCTCGGCATGGTGGTGCCGGAGGAGTGGGGCGGCTCCGACGTCGGGGCGGTCGCCTATGCCTCGGTGCTGGAGGAGATCGCGGCGGCCGACGGCGCCTGCTCGACCATCCTGTCGGTGCACAATTCGGTCGGCTGCGGCCCGATCGTCAAGTTCGGCAGCGACGAGCAGAAGCGCCGCTTTCTGCCCAAGCTGGCGTCCGGCGAATGGATCGGCGGCTTCGCGCTGACCGAACCGCACGCCGGTTCCGACGCCGCCGATCTGAAGACCCGGGCGCGGCGCGACGGCGATCGTTACATTCTCAACGGATCCAAGCAGTTCATCACCTCCGGCAAGAACGCCGACGTGGTGATCGTCTTCGCCGTCACCTATCCCGCCGCCGGCAAGAAGGGGATCTCGGCCTTCATCGTGCCGACTTCGACGCCCGGTTATCGGGTGGTCAGGGTCGAGGACAAGCTCGGCCAGCATGCCTCCGACACCTGCCAGCTCGCCTTCGACGACATGGAGATCCCCGTCGACCTCCGCCTCGGCGCCGAGGGCGAGGGCTATAAGATCGCGCTTTCGAACCTCGAGGGCGGTCGCATCGGCATCGCCTCGCAGTCGGTCGGCATGGCGCGGGCCGCCTTCGAGGCGGCGCGCGACTATGCCCGCGAACGGACGACCTTCGGCCGGGCGATCGCCGAGCATCAGGCGATCGCCTTCCGCCTCGCCACCATGGCGACCGAGATCGAGGCGGCCCGCCAACTGGTGCTCCACGCCGCCGAGTTGCGCGAGGCCGGCGAGCCCTGCCTCACCGAGGCCTGCATGGCCAAGCTGTTCGCCTCGGAGATGGCCGAGCGGGTGGCGTCCGCCGCGCTGCAGATCCACGGCGGCAACGGCTACATGGCCGATTATCCGGTCGAGCGGATCTGGCGCGACGTCCGCGTCTGCCAGATCTACGAGGGCACCAGCGACATTCAGCGGCTGGTCATCGCCCGCGCCGTCGCCTGAGGGGAACCGAAATGGGACCGCTTTCCGGACTGAAGGTGTTGGAATTCGCCGGTCTCGGCCCGGCACCCTTCGCCTGCATGATGCTCGCCGATCTCGGCGCCGACGTGGTGCGGGTCGACCGCGGCGGCGGGCCGGGCCTGCTCGGCCTCGATCGCGACGTGCTCGACCGCGGCCGCCGCTCGGTCGTGCTCGATCTCAAGAGCGCGACGGGGCTCGACACCGCGCGGCGTCTGGCGGGCGCCGCCGACGTGCTGGTCGAGGGCTTTCGCCCCGGCGTGATGGAGCGGTTGGGGCTCGGCCCGGAGGAACTCCGGACGGCGAACCCGCGTCTCGTCTATGCCCGCATGACCGGTTGGGGGCAGAGCGGCCCGCTCGCCGACACGGCCGGTCACGACCTCGGTTACATCGCGGTCACCGGCGCCCTGCATGCGATCGGCGACGCCGACCATCCGGTGCCGCCCCTGAACCTCGTCGGCGACTTCGGCGGCGGATCGATGATGCTGGTCACCGGCATTCTCGCCGCTCTGTTCGAACGCCAGACCTCGGGAAAGGGGCAAGTGATCGATGCGGCGATCACCGACGGAGCCTCGCTGCTGACGGCGATGATCTGGTCGATGAAGGGGCAGGGCAAATGGCGCGATGCCCGCGCCGCCAACCTGCTCGACGGCGGATCGGCCGCCTATCGCGCCTACCCGTGCGCCGACGGCCGCCATCTCGCGGTGGCGCCGCTCGAGCGCAAGTTCTTCGAGATCTTCGCCAGGGGCCTCGGGTTCGACCCGGCGGAATGGCCCGATCACCTCGACCCGGCCGTCGGGCCGGCGCTGGAGGCGCGGATCGGCGCGATTCTGAAGACCAAGAGCCGCGACGATTGGTGCGCGCTGTTTGCGGGAACCGACGCCTGCGTCGCCCCGGTGCTGTCGCTCGACGAGGCACCGCACCATCCGCACAATCGGGCGCGCGGCACCTTCGTCGAGATCGACGGCATGATGCAGCCGGCGCCGGCACCGCGGTTCTCCCGTTCGGCGTC
>JAAYVT010000416.1 GCA_012517025.1 Phyllobacteriaceae bacterium
GGCGAAGTAGGCCCCGAGCCCCTTGCGCAGGCCCTCGGTGAAGACGCCGGCGAGCGGCAGCGCGAGGACCAGCGCCAGGAACACGGCGGCGACGCCGATCAGGATGCGCCGGGCCGGCGCCGTCTCGCCGATCGGCGGCGGCACGGGCAGCGCGCGCGGACGCGGCGGATCGAGCGGGAAGGTCTCGTCGGTCGCCATCGTCACCACCTCCGGCTGGTCCAGGCCTGCAGGGCGTTGATCGCGAAGAGCAGGGCGAAGGAGACCGCGAGCATGACGCAGGCGATGCCGGTCGCCCCGACGTAGTCGAACTCTTCGAGACGAATCACGATCAGGAGCGGCGCGATCTCGGTCAGATACGGCATGTTGCCGGCGATGAAGACGATCGAGCCGTATTCGCCGACGCCGCGAGCGAAGGCGAGCGTGAAACCGGTGAGGAACGCCGGAACGAGCGGCGGCAGCAGCACCCGGAAGACGGTCGTCGCCCGGCTCGCCCCGAGCGTCGCCGCCGCCTCCTCGACCTCGCGATCGAGATCGGCGAGGAGCGGCTGGACGGTGCGCACCACGAAAGGCAGGCCGACGAAGACGAGCGCCACCACGACGCCGAGGCGCGAATAGGCGACCTTCACGCCGAGTGGCTCCAGCCACGCGCCGACCCATCCGGTCTCGGCGAAGAGCGCGGCGAGCGTGATGCCGGCGACCGCGGTCGGCAACGCGAAGGGCAGATCGACGGCGGCGTCGACGAGAGTGCGGCCGGGGAAGCGGTAGCGCGTCAGCACCCAGGCGACGAGCACCCCGAAGACGGCGTTGATCAGAGCCGCGACGAAGGCGGCGCCGAACGAGAGCTCCAGCGCGGCGAGGACGCGCGGGTCCTGCAGCAGCTTAGCGAAACCGGAAATCCCGAGCCCCGAGGCCTGGAAGGCGAGCGCCGCGAGCGGGAGCAGCACGATCGCCGAGAGCCAGACGACCGTCCAGCCGAAGGCGAGGCCGAAGCCCGGCAACACGCCTTCGACGAGGCGTGGCCGGTGTCGAGGTCTCGTGGAGGGGAGCGAGACGGCGGTCATCGGAGGAACCGTCACTTCGCCGGCTTGTAGAGCTGATCGAAGGTGCCGCCGTCGCCGAAGTGGAAGGCCTGCGCCTTGCCCCAACCGCCGAACAGCGGATCGTCGATCGCGATCAGCTCGACTTTCGGGAAGCGCTTCAGCAGAGCCTCGTCGACACCCTCCGGGTTCGAAGGGCGATAATGGTGCTTCGCCGCCAACGCTTGACCGGTCGGCGAATAGAGGAAGGCGAGATAGGCCTCGGCCTGTCTGCGCGTCCCCTTGGCGTCGACGACGCCGTCGACCAGCGTCACCGGCGGTTCGGCGAGGATCGAATAGGGCGGCACCACGACCTCGAACTTGTCGGCGCCGAATTCGTCGAAGACCAGATGGGCCTCGTTCTCCCAGGCGAGCAACACGTCGCCGAGACCGCGTTGCGCGAAGGTGGTGGTCGCACCGCGCGCGCCGGTGTCGAGCACGGGGACGTGGCGGAACAGCTCGCCGATGTAGCTGCGCACTTTGGCGTCGTCGCCGTGGTATTCCTTGGCCGCCCAGGCCCAGGCGGCGAGATAGTTCCAACGCGCGCCGCCGGAGGTCTTCGGATTGGGCGTGATCACCTCGACGCCGGGCTTCACCAGGTCGCCCCAATCCGCGATCCCCTTGGGATTGCCCTTCTTCACCAGGAACAGGATGGTCGAGGTGTAGGGCGAGGAATTGGCCGGCAGACGCTTCTGCCAGTCGGCGGGGATCTTGCCGGTGTGCGCGGCGATGGCGTCGATGTCGGCGGCGAGCGCCAGCGTCACCACGTCGGCGTCGAGACCGTCGATCACCGAGCGCGCCTGCTTGCCCGAGCCGCCGTGCGAGGCCTTGATCGTCACCGTCTCGCCGGTCTTCGCCTTCCACTCGGCGGCGAACACTTGGTTCACCTCCTTGTAGAATTCGCGGGTCGGGTCGTAACTGACGTTGAGGAGCGTCGTGTCGGCGCGGGCGAAGACCGTGGCGCCGAGCACCATGCCGAAGGCGGCGGCGACCACCGCCAGATCCCGCAGACGGGCGAAGGCGGCACGGCGGATTGGCATAGTCGTCACCATCGGTGAAGAGAACACGCGATACAGGCTACTATTTCTATGGACATTGTCAAGTTGATGGATCGAGACGATCGGCGCGTTCGGCCCGCGCCGGGGCGGGCGCCCGGCGGCGGTCATCCGCCGACCCCGCACGGCGAGGAATCCTCGACCTCCGCAGAGCGCGCGGCCATCTCGGCGAGCGTCAGATTGTCGAGCACCTTCGCCATCGCATCGCGCACCTTGAGCATGGTGAGGCGGACGGCGCAACTAGCGAGGTCGTCGCAATCGTTGCAGGGTTGATAGACGGTGCGGCTAGCGCAGGCGATCGGAGCCAGTGGCCCGTCGAGGGACCGCACGATCGCGCCGACGGTGATTTCGGATGCGTCGCGGCCGAGTCCGTAGCCGCCTCCCGGTCCCTTCTTGGAGCGGACGAAGCCGGCGTTTCGGAGATCGAGCAGAATGGCGTCGAGGAACTTCTTGGAGATGTGTTCGGCCGCTGCGATCTCTGCCGACTGCGCGGTGAGGCCGGAGTCGAGCCGCGCCAGATACACCATGGCTTTGAGCCCATACTTGCCCTTGTTGGTCAGCACCGCGAATTCCTCCGATCGTCTTCTCGATAGAGGCTCGCTCGGCGCCAATCAATCGAGGGAAGCGGTGTCGGCGAATGGAAGACGGCGACGGGTCCCCGGAGGTGCCTCGGCGGCGCCCCCTCATCCGCCGTTTTCGCCAGTCCGAAAGTGAATTGTGGTGCCCCAGGCCGGACTCGAACCAGCACGCCCGCGAAGGCAACAGATTTTGAGTCTGCCGCGTCTACCATTTCGCCACTGGGGCCGCACGGCCGCGCATATTAGTCGGGCCGGCCTCCCCGTCAACGGCGCCGGCGCGACGATCGTGCCCGCGTTCACATCTTCGTCGAAGTCGGCGGTCACGGTGGACGCCTCGCCCCGCCTCCGATAAACCCCGCCCGACGGACCTCCACCGACCGAAAGCGCGAAATGCTGAGACGCCTCTACGACTGGACCCTGTCGCTCGCCGGCCGCAAGACGGCCGAGATCTGGCTCGCCGTCATCGCCTTCATCGAAAGCTCGGTGTTCCTCGTCCCCGCCGACGTGTTGTTCCTGCCGATGGGCCTGGCGCGCCCCGAGCGCGCCTACCGCTTCGCGCTGATCGCCACGGTCGCCTCGGTTCTCGGCGGCA
>JAAYVT010000417.1 GCA_012517025.1 Phyllobacteriaceae bacterium
AGACGGGCCCAGGGCGCGCCCTGATGGGTGAAGCGGAACGGCTCGTAGTAGTGGACGCCGATCAGCAGATCGCGATCTTCCGCCGGCAGCTTCAGCTTCGACAGGGCGGCGAAATGGTTGCCCTCGGCCGGCCCGACGACGACCTTGCGATGCGGGTTGAGGCGGCGGATGGTGGCGAGCTCGCGCGCCAGCACCCGGTTCCACCGCGCCGCGTCCATCGCCCCGCCCGGCTCGTTGAGGATTTCGAAGGCGACCCGGTCGTCGTAGTCGGACAGCCGCAACGCCAGCGTCGACCAGGCCGCGTCGAGCTTCACCTCGCAGGCGGTCGGCTCGCGCTGGCAGAACAGGAACTCGTGGACGTCGACGACCACGGAGAGACCGCGCGCCAGCGCCGTGTCGATGGTCCGGCGCAGGGTGGCGATCCAACGCTCGTCGAGCCGTCCGTCCGGGCCGATGCGCTCGAACGGCAGAGCGTTGATCCGCACGTGGTCGAAGCCGAGCGCCCGCAGCCGGTCGAAGGTCGACGGCGAGAACAGCGAGGTCTCGCCGGGGCGGAACATTCCGTCGGTCGACAGCATGTTGACGCCGCGCCCGAGCCGTCCGGCCGCCGCGACCGACGGCGTCGCCGCCGCCAGGGCGAGGAGAGCGGTCGCGATCAGGCGCGTGGAACGTCGCAGGAGAGTGTGCATCGTCGTCCTCGTGGCGGTCCGGATCGGCGCGGGTCGCTCACGAGGTCTGGGTGAGCAACAGGCGCAGCGCGGTGAGGTTGGTCTCGAGATAGCGCCGGCCGAGCCGCCTCGGCTCCAGGATCGCCCGCCACGCCCATTCCATCCCGATCCGTTGCAGGAACACCGGCGCGCGCCGCCGTTCGCCGGCGAGGAAGTCGAACAGCCCGCCGCAGGTCTTGATCACGCCGACGTGGCGCAGCCGCTCCAGATGGCGCAGCGCGAACCGTTGTTCCTTCGGAACCCCGAGCCCGACCCACAGGATGTCCGGCGCGAAGCGGTCGATCGCCGCCACCACGTCGCCTTCCTCGCCGTCGTCGAAATAGCCGTGGTGGCCGCCGATCTCCGGCCCGTCCGGGTAGAGCCCGCGCAACGCTGCGATCGCCGCCGCGTTGACCTCCGGCCGACCCCCGAGCAGGAAGGAGCGGATGCCGTGACGCGGCGCGATCGCCATCACGTCGTGGACGAGGTCGGTGGTGGCCACCCGCTCCGGCAGCGGACGATGGCCGAACAGGCGCGAGGCGAAGACCATCGGCATGCCGTCGGCATGGATCACGTCGGCGCGCAGGAACAGGTCGCGCACCTCGGGATCGCGATCGCACAGCGCCAGCACCTGACCGTTGGCGGAGGTGACGAAGCGAGGAGACCCGCCGAGGCCGCGTCGCGCGACCGCCGCGCGGCACATCGCTTCCGCGGCGCCGACGCGATCGACGACGGTGATCGGCAATCCGCCGACCACGACGGTTTCCTCGTCGACGGTCCATCCTGCTTCCGAAATCGACGACGACAAACGTTTCCCCTCGCGAAAGCCGCTCCGGCGCGCCCACCCCATTCGCGCCGTGACGTGCAGAACCGGCCCGACGGAGGCGACCATACCCGCATTTGGTTTCGAAATCGTCCCTTCCGGGTCGAAAGAGAGGTGGTTTCCCCAACGGAAGGTGCCGTCACCATTTGTTGGCGTTTTCGCGGCATCATGACCGTCGAGCCCCGCTGTTCGATCTGGCATGGTGGATCGGCTTGCGGTATCGACCGCGAGTGAGGGCGAGTTCGAAGGAACGGGGATGTCGAGGGACGTCGAAGCCGGGGGATCGGCGCCGATGCGGACGCCGGCGCCGAAGCGTGTTCTGTTCGTGCAGACGCAGATCGAGAACGCCGGCGCCCAGGAGATCTCTCGTCTGGTCGGTGCCGGTCTGACGGCGCGTGGCCACGACGTCCGCCATCTCTTTTTCTATGCCCGTACCGGCGGCGCCGACGACGTCTCCGGCGTCGAGGTCTGCGCCGAGGCCCGTCCTCGCGGCCCGATCGCCCTCGTCCGTCTACTCGCCGAAGCGCGCCGGCGCATCGCCCGCTTCGATCCGCAGGTGGTCCTGACCTTCCAGCACTGGGGCGACGCCCTCGGCGCGCCTCTGGTGTGGGCGGCCAACCGCGCCCCGGTGATCGCCAATCAGGTGTCGCCGCCCGAGTTGGTGTCGCCGCTCGCTCGTCGGCTCGATCGCTGGTGGGGGACGATCGGTCTCTACCGGTTGATCACCACCAACTCGAAGGAGACCGAGAGCTACTACGTCGATTATCCCGCCGCCTATCGCGACCGGTTGGTGCCGGTGCCCTACGGCTGCGAGATCAAGTCGAGCCCACTCGATCGCGCCGCCGCCCGGCGATCGCTGGGTTTGCCGGAGGTGGGGGCGATCCTCGGCTGCGCGGCGCGGCTGCATCCCTCCAAACGGCTGGACGCCGCCGTCCGGATCCTGCCGGCGCTGCCCGACGTGCGTCTGGCGCTGGCCGGACAGGGACCGGCGCACGACGATCTCCTCCGCCTCGCCGGCGAGCTGGGGGTCGCCGACCGTCTCCATCTGCTCGGCGAACTCCAACCCACCGCGATCGGGGATCTCCTAGCCGCCCTCGACGTCTTCGTCTTTCCCTCCGCCGTCGAGACTTTCGGTCTGGCGGCGCTGGAGGCGGCGACGGCCGGGGTGCCGGTGGTCGCCTCCGATCTGCCGATCCTGCGCGACGTCCTGTCGGTCGACGGCCGCGAGGGCGCGCTCTTCGTCGACGTCGCCGACACCGAGCGCTTCGCCGCGACGGTGGCGGCGGTGCTCGCCGATCCGGGCGCGGCCGAGACCTTGAGCCGCGACGGCCGGGCGCTGGCGCGGCGCCATTCCCTCGCCGCGATGATCGAGGCCTACGTCGGTCTGGTCGAGCGCATCGACCGGGAGGGGAGGCGATCGTGAGGATCCTGCTCGTCCTGCCCGCCGCCCGGCTGCGCCCATGGATGCGCGACTTCGCCGACGATCTGCGCGCCCGTCGCTTCGACGTGCGCCTGCGTCTCGTCGACGGCGATCCACCCTCGACCTTGTTGCAGTTGGTGTTCGAACTCGATCGGCTGCTGGTCGGGTGGACGCGCACCGCGCCACCGGACTCGGTCGCCGCCGCCGACGTCGCGGCGGTCGCCGACGCCGCGTTCCGTCCCGACGTCGTCGTCGATCTGACCGCCGATCCGGTCGTCCCCGACCCGGCCGTACCGACCTTCGCCGTCGCCTTCTGCGGCGCGCCGGGCGAGACCGCGCTGTTCACCACGCTGACCCGTGGCGGTGCCGCGGTGGCAGACGTCTACGACGTCGCCACCGGCGAACTCGTCGAGCGCGCCCGTCCGTCGCTCGAGCGCGCGATCGGCCTCGTCGAGGCGGCCGCGTCGGTCGCCGCCCGCGCCGCCACGCTGCTTCTCGTCCGTCTCGTCGCCCTGCGCGACGGCCGGTCGCGGCCGCGCCTCTCCGGCATCGACCTCGACCGGGTGGCGGTGCGCACGCCCTCGCTCGGACGCCAGCCCGGCGCCTTCGCCCGCGCTCTCGCCCGCTACGTCTACCATCTGGTCTGCCGGGCGCCGCATTGGCGGGTCGGTTGGCGCTTCGTCGACGGGCCGGGGCTGGCCGAGACCGGCGATTTCGAGGGCGCGCTGTTCCGTCCGATCCCGGACCCGGGCTTGCGCTGCTTCGCCGATCCCTTCCCGGTGCAGTGGCGGGGCGAGACCCACCTGTTGGTCGAGGATTTCGACCATCGCCTAGGCCGGGGAACGATCTCCACCCTGCGCGTCGGCGACGACGGGACCATCGGGCCGGCGGTGCCGGTGCTCGCCGAACCCTGGCATCTCTCCTATCCCTATCCGATCTTCCACGACGGGGCGTTCTACATGGTGCCGGAGAGCACCGCCCGCCGCGACGTCACGCTCTACCGCTGCCTCGCCTTTCCCGATCGTTGGGAGCCGGTGGCGACGCTCCTCTCCGACGTCTGCGCCTCCGACGTCTCGATCGTGCGGCGCGGCGATCGCTGGTGGATGTTCTCGACGATCGAGGACGGGCGCGGCGGCTGGTCAGACATGTTGGCGATCCACTCCGCGCCGTCGCTGTTCGGGCCGTGGACGGCGCATCGCGACCTGCCGCTGCTGATCGACGCCGGCGCGGCGCGCTCGGCCGGCAAGCCCTTCGAGCGCGACGGGCGCCTGTTCCGTCCGGTCCAGGACTGCTCCGTCGTCTACGGCGGCGGCATCGACGTCGTCGAGGTGACCCGTCTCGACGACGAGGGCTACCGACAGGTGACGCGCCATCGCATCCGCTCGGGCCGATCCTGGCCGGGCGGGCGCGTGCACACGCTCAATCGCCTCGGTCGGCTGGAAGTGATCGACGGCGTCGTGGCGCGGCCGCGCTGGGACGTCCTGCATCGCATGGTCGAGCCGCTGTTCGAACCGGGAGGCCGGCGATGATCCGACGCCTCCTCGACGCCTGTCGCGGCCACGCCGTCTTCGGCGCCCTCTACACGTTGACGATCAAGGTGAGCGGCTCGCTGGCGGCTCTGGCGATGTTCGCCGTCGCCGCCCGCACGCTCGACGTCTCCTCCTTCGGCGAGCTGGTGATCGTCTTCAACGTCGTCTCCCTCGCCGCCGTCGTCGCGGTGTTCGGTCAGGACACGCTGGTGCAGCGGTCGTGGGGCGAATACGTCGAGCGCGATCCCGATCTGGCGCGCGGATCGATCCGTTTCGGCCTGTCGGTGGTCGGCGTCGGCGCCGCCTCCGTCGCCACGCTCTTCGTGGTGTGGGCGCGCGTCCTCGACGGCCGGCTGAGCGACGGCGAGATCGCGGCGGTGGCGGCCTTTCTGGTCACCCAGACCTTCCTCCACTTCACCGCCAACCTCGGGCGGGTCGCCTGCGGCTCGATCCATTCCGAGCCGCCGCGCGAGCTGGTCTGGCGCCTGCCGCTGGTGATCGGCCTGGCGGCGGTGGCGGCGACCGGCGGTCGGACGTCGATCCTCGCCTTCTTCGCCGCCGCCGCGACCGGACAGGCCGTCGGTCTGGCGTGGTTGGCGGTGCTGATCGCCCGCCGTCTGCCCGCGCCGGTGCGCCACGCCCGGACGCGGACGGCGACCCGCGAATGGATCGGCCGCAGCCTGACCATGGCTGCTGCGGCGATGGCGGAGGCCGCCCACCAATACGCCGACGTCGTCCTGATCGGCCGCCTCCTCGGCGCCGACGCCGCCGCCGGCTACTTCGTGGTGGCGCGGATCGCCGCGATCTTCTCGATGCTGACCTCCGGCATCCACACCTATTCCGCCTCCAAGGTGGCCAAGCTCTTCTACCTCGACCGGCTCGACGATCTGCGCCGGCTGATGGCCCAGATCGCCGGTCTGACCGCGGCGATCGCGATCCTGCTGTTCGCGCTGGTCGTGCTGGAGGGGCCGCTGCTGCTCCACGTCTTCGGCGCCGGTTACGGCGACTTCCGGGTCGAATTGGTGATGATGAGCCTCGTCACCGGCTTCGCCACGCTGGCCGGGCCGGGGCCGATGCTGATGCTGTTGACCGGGGCCGATCTGCCCTATTTGAAATTGGTCACGACCTCGCTGGCGGTTCGCCTCTCCGCACTCGTGCTGTTCGCGCCGACCTTCGGCGTGCGCGGGGCCATCCTCGCCGTCA
>JAAYVT010000418.1 GCA_012517025.1 Phyllobacteriaceae bacterium
CGGCGACACGATCGAGGCCGTCGCGGCCGATCAGGCGGGCGTCGTCGACGAGCGCGCCGAGGCGCTGCGCCGTCTGCGTTCCGGTGTCGCCGACCGCCGTCATCGCCTCGTCGACCTTCTGGCCGGTCGAGGCGGCGAAGGCGTCGGCGATGCGGCGCATCTCGGCGAGCGCGTCGCGGGCGGAGCCGACGACCGCGTCGGCCTTGTCGGCGACGGTCGCGCCGGCGGCGGCGACGTCGGCGACCACCGCGTCGGTCTGCTCGCCGGCGTCGACGGCGGCGGTTCGCTTGTCGAGAGAGGTGATGCCGAGCATGGGTCGATCCTTTCGAAGTCGAGTGTGGTCGGAGGACGGGCCGTGGGGCGGGCGGATCACCGCCTCGCCCGAACCCGTCGTTCGAGAAGACAACCGCCGAAACGGCATCCGGTTCCCGACCCGAGCTCTCCTTGGTGTCCGCAAGGCGGGACGAGGAACTTTCTTCGCGACCGCGCATTGATGCGGAGAGCCCTCGTCCAGGCGCTCGCCCGTCCCTCCCCGGAGATGCCCGCCTTGGCCCGACCCGATCGTTTCGCCGCGCTTTCGCCCGCCCGTCCGGCGGTCCCCCCGCGCGCCGCGGAGCCGCGCGACGCCCGCTCCGCCGGGCGCGATCGGACCGGACCGGCGACGCTCGGCCTCTTCGTCTTGGCGCTGCTCGTCGCCCTGCACGCGGCGGCGGCGCTGGTGGTGCCGATGACGGCGGCGGTGATCCTCGGATCGGTGCTCGCCCACGTCGGCGATCGCGGTCAGCGCATCGGCGTGCCGCCGGTGGTCGCGGCCATGGCGTTGGTGGTGATGACCGGAACCGGTCTGTTTCTCCTCGGCTCGGCCGTCGCCGAAGCGGTCGGCGGCCTCGCCGAGCGCGCACCCGCGATGGTCGAGCGGATGGACGGCCTCCTCGATCGCCTGATCGCGCCGTTCGGCGCCGTCGGGTCCGCGCTCGGAGGCACCGGCGGGCTGGTCGGAGGGCCGCCGCCGGAGGGACGCCTCGGGCGGATCGCCTCCTCGGTCGACATGAACGCGGTGACGAGCTTCCTCGGCGGCCTGACGCCGGCACTCGGCGAGGTGCTGATCTTTCTCGCCACCCTGGTGTTCTTCGTCGCCGGCCGCGCCTCGCTCAGACGGCGGGCGATCCTCTCCTTCGGCGACCGCGATCGGCGACTGGCGGCGATCCGGGTGTTCAATTCGGCCGAGACCGCGCTCGCCACCTTCTTCGGCACCACCGCGGTGATCTATCTCGGCGTCGGCTTCGTCACCGCGCTGCTGGCGTGGAGCGGCGGCCTGCCCAATCCGGCGCTGTGGGGCGTGGTGACTATGCTGCTCAGCTTCGTGCCCTTCCTCGGGCCGGCGATCGTCGCCTTCGCGCTCGCCTCCTCGGGGCTTCTGTCGCACGACGGCGTGGTGGCGGCGCTGTGGCCGGCGTGCGGCTTTCTGGCCGTCCACCTCGTCTGCGAAAACATGGTCATTCCCTCGATCCTCGGGCGGAAGTTCGAGATCAACCCCTTCCTCGTCTTCGTCGCCATCGTGTTCTGGTCGTGGATGTGGGGGGCGATGGGGGCGGTCCTCGCCGTGCCGATCCTGCTCGTCGCGCGCACCCTGCGCGAGGAGCTGAACGACGAACCGACCGGCGTCCTCCCCGACTGAGGCGCGCCGGCCGTCGGCCCGTCCGAGAAGACCGGCAATCTAGGGAGACGCCCCGTGACAGAAAGAGCCCGCCGCTTCCCCTCGGAAACGGCGGGCTCGAATCGATTTGGGGGTCGCGTGCGGCGCGGACCGCGAACCGCTCAGACGGCGGCGGTCGGACGATCGGTGGGGAGAGGGGCGAAATCCGCGCCGATGTCGTCGATCCCGTCGATCGACATCAGCTGCATCAGGCGCTGGCGGGCGCGATTGACCCGGCTCTTGATGGTGCCGACGGCACAGCCGCATATCTCGGCCGCCTCCTCGTAGCTGAAGCCCGAGGCACCGACCAGGATCAGCGCCTCGCGTTGATCGGGGACGAGTTCGTCGAGGGCGGCGCGGAAATCGGCGAGGTCGAGATGACCTTGCTGCGCGGGCACCGACACGAGCCGCGCCGCCGCCTCGCCGTCGGTGTCCTGAACCTCGCGGCGGGCCTTGCGGTATTGGCTGAAATAAGTGTTGCGCATGATGGTGAAGAGCCAGGCGCGCAGGCTCGTCCCCTCGGTGAACGAGGCGTGCGCGGCCCAAGCCTTCATGACCGTCTCCTGCACCAGATCGTCGGCGCGATCCGGACTTCCGGTCAGCGAGACGGCAAAGGCTCGCAGCGACGGCAGCTCGGCGAGGAGCGCCGTCTTGAGGGCGGTGATCTCCGTCATTTCTCCTCCTTCTCCGTCGGAGCGGCGGAGCCGGCACGTTCCTGCCGCTCGAGCTGATCGAGAAGCGAGGTGAGGCGGTCGGGGACCGGTTCGGCGAGGATCGATCCGTAGAATTCGCGGAGCTTCGATCCGAGATGGGTCTGGACCGGATCTTCGATGCCGTGCGGTCGGTGGGCGGGGGTTTTGTCGTTGGACATGCGGGTGCTCTTCGATCGGGCCGGCGGGCGGTCCCGGAGGGGAAGGTCGGGGCTCTGCGGCATGTAACGCGTCGACCGCTCGGTGGTTCCCACCGGTTTCGAAAAAATCTTCGAACCCGACGGAACCGATCGGCGCGACGGACGTTGACGACGTCGGGGAGGGCCGCATGGTTTCGGCTCTCGCGCTCGATCACACGGAAAGACGGCTCATGTCCATCACCGCACTCATCTCTCCGCAGCTTCCCCTGCTCCGCCGCTACGCCCGCGCGCTCTCGGGCTCGCAGGCGAGCGGCGACAACCATGTCGTGGCGATGCTCGAGGCTCTGGTCGCCGATCCGAGCGGGTTCGATCGTTCGCTCGAGCCGCGCGTCGCCGTCTACAAACTCTTCTCGTCGGTGTGGAACGCCAACCCGATGAACCGGCTGGTCGACGAACCGGAGACCGGGTCGGCCCCCGACTGCCGCATCGAGGCGATCACGCCGCTGCCGCGTCAGGCCTTCCTGCTCACCGCCGTCGAGGGGTTCTCGCCCTGGGACGCGGCGGTGATCCTCGGGGTCGACGCCGACGCCTTCGCCGATCTCCTCACCGAGGCCTCGCGCCAGATCGGCGAACAGGTCTCCTCGCGCGTCCTCGTCATCGAAGACGAACCGATCATCGCCATGGATCTCGAGGCGCTGGTGGAATCGCTCGGCCACACGGTGGTCGGCAATGCCCGCACCCGCGACGAGGCGGTCGAGATGGCCCGCCGCACCCGCCCGGGGCTGGTGCTCGCCGACATCCGCCTCGCCGACGGTTCCTCCGGCCTCGACGCGGTCAACGACATCCTGGTCGACTTCGAGGTGCCGGTGATCTTCATCACCGCCTATCCGGAGATGTTGCTGACCGGCACCCGGCCCGAGCCGACCTTCCTGATCGCCAAACCGTTCCGCGAGGACACGGTCAAGGCCGTCGTCTCCCAGGCGCTGTTCTTCGACACCGCCGCGTCGCTGGGCCTGAAGCGCTCCGCCTGACGCCTTCCCCGCCAACATCGATCGGAGACGAGGCACGATTTGACTGCGGAGGAACTCGCGAACCTGCATGCGATCGTCGACGTGCTGACGGTGGTGTCGTCCCTGTCGGTGATGGCGGCGATCGGGTGGTACATGACGCGCATGCGCGGGCGAGTCGGCGGCTTCACCGGCGCCACGGCGGTGATCGCCGTGTTCATGCTCGGCCTCGCCGCGACGCGGGTGGTGAGCTTCGTCGTCTCACGAAGCCCCGGCGCCGAACCGTTCTACCTCGTGGAGGCGGTTGCCGCCGCCGTCACTTTCGTGGCTTCGGTGGCGATGTGGCCGCTGGTGCCGCGCCTGCTCACCATGCCGACCCGTTGCGAGCTGGTCGAGGTCAACCGCCGGCTGGAAGAAGAGCAGGAGGCGCGGCAGACCCTCGTCGAGGAGATGCGTGCCCTCAACGAGGCGCTGGAGCATCGCGTGGCGGAACGCACGCGCGAACTCGATCTCGAGCGGCGACGTTTCGAAGTCGCCCTCGCCGGTTCCAACATCGCGGTCGCCGAACAAGATCGCGACCTGCGCTACACCTGGATGTACAACCCGCCGGCGACGCTCGGCGGCGTCGACCCGGTCGGGCGTCTGCCCGAGGAGATCCTGCCCGCCTCGACCGCCGCCGCCCAGGGCGCGGTGAAACGTCGGGTGATGGAGACCGGACGAGCCGAGCGCTACGAGGTCTTCCTGCCCGGCCGCGACGGCGCCGCCTGGTACGAGGGGCGGATCGAACCGCTGATCGACGACGGCGCGGTCGTCGGGGTCGTCACCGTGTCGGTCGACATCACCCGTCACAAGGAGCACGAGCGCGAGATGCGCGACCTGCTCCGCGAACTGACCCACCGCTCCAAGAACCTCCTCGCCGTCGTCCAGGGCATCGCCCGCCGAAGCGGCGACGGTCGGACGGGGGAAAAGGAATTCCTCGCCGTTTTCGACGGCCGCCTGCAGGCGCTGTCGCGGGTCCACGAAATCCTGGTCGAAGAAACCTGGCGCGGAGTGGGTTTGCGCGATCTGATCGAGCGCGAGCGTCTGTCCTGCCGGACCGGCGATCTCGATTCCTTCGCCGTCGAA
>JAAYVT010000419.1 GCA_012517025.1 Phyllobacteriaceae bacterium
AACCGGTCGGCGTCGGCCGCAACGCCTGTTGGATGAGGCTCAGCCGGAGTTTGCCCAGCGTGCCTTCGCGGCGGGGGGCGGCGGCACGGCGGGCGGCGCGCAGCCGCCCGATGGTCAGATCGGACGAGCAACCGCCGGCGGCACTGCCGGCGCCGAAGGTCACCGGAGCCTCGGCCCAGGCGGCGTCGATGTCGTCGGGTTCCTCGGCGGCGGGCACCACCGTCTCTTCGCCCCGACCGGCGAGAGCGAGGAGCGCCCCGAACACCGCCGCATAGGGCGACTTGCGTTCGGCGAGCCGCCCCCCCAGCACCGCGAGGATGTCGCCCGTCTCGGCGAGAAGGCCGCGCGCCTCCTCGAACGGCCGGGTGGAGAGATATTCGAGGAAGAGCGGCAGATGATCCGGCAGCTCGTGGGCGGCGAGGATCAGCCCGTTCTTCTCGTAGACCGAGGCGAGGTCGACCATCGCCTGACCACGGTCACGGCTGTCGCCGTGAACGTGTTCGAAGAGATGGAGCGACAGCCGCCGAGTGGTGTCGAAGAGATCGACGTAGGTCTCCTGGAGATCCAGGAGATCGGCGTGGCGGAAATTCTCGAAGAGCAGGCGGAGTGAGGCGCGGAGACCCGCGTCGAGCAGCCCTTCTTGCGTGATCGCCTCCTCGATCTCGCCGACGGCGGCCCGGAGGTCGTCGTCGGGGTAGGAGAGCAGCGCCGAGAGTGCCTTGAAGGTCGCGGTCATCACACGATCTCCATCGGGTTCTTCGCCTTCTTCACCTTGGCGGTGGGGAAGAGATTGGTGGACGTGGTGCCGCCGGAGCAGCCGTTGCCGAAGGAGAAGCCGCAGGAGCCGCGCAGGTCATAGGCGTCCTCGCTCCACTCGCGATGCGTCGTCGGAATGACGAAGCGGTCCTCGTAGGCCGCGAGCGCCATCACCCGATACATCTCCTCGATCGTCGCCCCGGAGAGACCGACCCGCTCGGCGAGGCTCTCGTCGATGCGTCCCTCGATCGACTTCGCCCGCATGTAGCCGCGCATGGCGAGCATCCGTTCGAGGGCGAGCGTCACCGGCTCTTCCTTGCCGGCGGTGAGCAGATTGGCGAGATAGCGGACCGGGATGCGCAGCGAACGGACGTCCGGCATGCCGCCGGCGCCGGTGCCGATCTGGCCCGCCTCCGCCGCCGACTGGATCGGCGAGAGCGGCGGCACGTACCAGACCATCGGCAGCGTGCGGTATTCCGGATGGAGCGGGAAGGCGACCTTCCATTCCATCGCCATCTTCCACACCGGCGAGTGCCGCGCCGCCTCGAGCCACGCCTCGGGGACGCCGTCGGCGCGCGCCTGGGCGATCACCTTCGGGTCCTTCGGGTCGAGGAAGAGGGCGAGCTGCTTCTCGTAGAGATCCTGCTCGTCGGCGGCGGAGGCCGCCTCCTCGATCCGGTCCGCGTCGTAGAGCAGCACGCCGAGATAGCGGATGCGCCCGACGCAGGTCTCCGAACACACCGTCGGCTGACCGGACTCGATGCGCGGATAGCAGAAGATGCACTTCTCGGATTTGCCCGAAGACCAGTTGTAATAGATCTTCTTGTAGGGGCAGCCGGAGATGCACATCCGCCAGCCGCGGCACTTGTCCTGATCGATCAGGACGATGCCGTCCTCCTCGCGCTTGTAGATGGCGCCGGAGGGACAGGAGGCGACGCAGGCCGGGTTGAGGCAATGCTCGCACAGCCGCGGCAGATACATCATGAAGGTGTTCTCGAAGGCGCCGTAGATCTCCTTCTCGACGCCCTCGAAGTTGGTGTCCTTCGACCGCTTGGCGAATTCGCCGCCGAGGATCTCCTCCCAGTTCGGCCCGCCGACGATCTTCTCCATCCGCTCGCCGGTGATGAGAGAGCGCGGCCGCGCCGTCGGCGTGGTCTTGCTCTCGCCCGCGGTGTGCAGGTGTTCGTAGTCGAAGGTGAACGGCTCGTAGTAGTCGTCGATCTGCGGCAGGTCGGGATTGGCGAAGATGTTCGCCAGCACTCGCCACTTGGCGCCGATCTTCGGCTCGATCTTGCCGTCGGGACGCCGGCGCCAGCCGCCGTTCCACTTGCTCTGGTCCTCCCAGTCGTGCGGATAGCCGACGCCGGGCTTGGACTCCACGTTGTTGAACCAGGCGTATTCGACGCCTTCGCGATTGGTCCAGACGTTCTTGCAAGTGACGGAGCAGGTGTGGCACCCGATGCACTTGTCGAGATTGAGCACCATCGCGATCTGAGCACGGATCTTCATTCTGCCGCCTCCTTGCGAGCAGCGGTTTCTTCCGCCGGACCATCCATCCAGTCGACGTCGTCCATGCGCGAGACCACGACGAATTCGTCACGGTTGGCGCCGACGGTGCCGTAGTAGTTGAACCCGTAGGCGAGTTGAGCGTAGCCGCCGATCATGTGGGTCGGCTTGGTAATCGTGCGGACGACCGAGTTGTGGATGCCGCCGCGATTGC
>JAAYVT010000420.1 GCA_012517025.1 Phyllobacteriaceae bacterium
ACGCGCATCAAGATCTGCGGGGTGACGGCGCTGGACAACGCGCTGGCGTGCGCCGAGGCTGGGGCTGATCTGCTCGGCTTCAACTTCTACGCGCGCAGCCCGCGCTGCGTGACGCTCGAAGCCGCGCGGGCGATGGCGGAGGGGGCCGGCTCGGCCGAGGGCCGCGAGGGCGCGCAGGCCGGCGACGGCGAAGAGGATCCGCTCGGACGACCGCGCCGCTCGCGCAGCCTCGACGGCGCCCGCGTCGGCATTCCCGAGACGATCGACGTGGAACGCGCCCGCCGCATCCTCGACGACATTCGCCGGCGGCTCGGCGACCCGACCCGGCCGAGCGAGGAGCGCGACTACCTCGACCGGCTGCTCGAGATCGATTGAGGCTCAGCCGACCATGCGCGAGGGTTCGGCCGAGCCGGCCAGGGTGGCGGCGACGACGCGACGAATGTCGGCGAGGGTGAACGGCTTGGAGACGACGTCGCGGACGATCTGGTCGAGGCCGTGCGCCCGCTCGCGCTGATCGGCGTAGCCGGTCATCAGCAGGATCGGCAGATCCGGCTTGTCGCGGGCGACGTTCAGCGCCAGGGCGATGCCGTCCATGATCGGCATCTTGATGTCGGAGACCAGCAGATCGAAGCCGCCGGCATCGGACTCCAGCGTCTCGAGCGCCACCGAGCCGTCCTCGACCGCGAAGACGGTGTGACCGTCGAGCTCGAGCGCGCGACGGACGAAGGCGCGCACCGAATCGTCGTCTTCGGCCAACAAAATACGAGCCATGGCGGTACTCCCCTCCCGCGAATCGTCGCATCGTTCAGTGTCGTGCCGATCGCGCCGTCTTGCGAGACGTCAATTGTGCGAATCACCGGCGTCGACCGATTGATATTTCTTCGTCATTCGGCCGACACGACATGGCCGATGTATGGCAACTCGCGAAAGGCGTGGCCCATGTCCATGCCGAAACCGACGACGAACAGGTCCGGACAGGTGAAGCCGACGAAGTCGCCCTCGATCGCGGCGACGCGATGGCCGGGCTTGTCGAGCAGCACCGCGAGGCCGACGCGCGCCGCACCGCGCTCGCCGAGCAGCCGCTTGGCGTAGGCGAGGGTGCGGCCGGATTCCAGAATGTCGTCGACGATCAGGACGTTGCGGCCGGTGACGTCGGTCTCGAGATCGCGCAGCACGGTGACCGTTCCGGACGAGGCGGTGCCGGCGTGGTAGCTCGACAGCGACATGAAGTCGACCTCGGGCGACACCCCGGCGTGGTGGAGGGCGCGGATCAGGTCGGCGGCGAAGACGAATCCGCCCTTCAGCACGGCGACCACCAGGAGCTTCTCGCGGAATCCGGCGTCGCGGATTTCCGACGCGAGGGAGGCGATGCGCGTGGCGATGGTCGCCGCGTCGTAGAGAACTTCGATGTTGGGCTGCGTCATGGGAGTCCGGCTTGTCGGTTGCGGCGCTCGGCGAAGCGCACCTGGAGGTCGGCGGCCCGCTCGGGCGGCGCGACGAGGCGCGTGCGGAATCGCAGGCGATCGCCGGCCGCGATCGTGGTCGCACGCGGATCGATCGACCAAGCATAGAGTTCCTGGGTGTCGTCGTCACGCAGCGCGAAACGCAGGGCAGGGACCGCGCGGGTCTCGCCGGTGGTGTTGGTGAGCGTTCCCTCGACCACCAACACCGGTTTGCCGTCCTCGGTCTCGCGCAGCGTCGCGATCGGTCCGAACACGATGCCGCGCAGGTTCACCTCCAGGCCGACCGCGCGATAGAGCCCGGCGAGACCGGGCAGACGCGCCACCACGTCGGCGCGCAGGACGACGAGGCCGAGACAGCACAGGCAGGCGGCGACGAACACCACCGGTCCACCGAACTCGACCACCCGCGCCGGCAAGGTCGGCAGGTGGAGATGGAGATGCGGCACGTGTCGCTTCCGCGCCGGGCGTGCCGGCGGCGTCGACTCGGCGGGGCGGGCGGGCGTCGCCTCGACGCTCTCCTCGACGGCGGCGTCGACCGGGACCGGCGCTGCGTCGGCGACCTCCTCGACCGGCGGCGCCGTGTCGAAGAGGGGCGGTGGCGGCGGTGCGGCCTCGATCTCGGCGACGGCGGTTGTAGTCATCTGCGACGATTCGTCGCGGACAGACGCGGCTTCGAAGAGGTCGGGCGCGGCGGCGTCGGGCGGCGCGACGCGCCATTCCTCGCCGCAACGAGCGCAACGGACCTTGCGTCCCTTCGGACCGATGCGGTCGTCTGGGATCGTGTAGGCCGTTTCGCAGGTGGGACAGGTGGTGCGCATCGCCTCTTCGCCGCCTTGGTCGCCCCTCATTGTCGGGGGCCGATCTGAACGGCGCGTAAACCCGCACGCGACTGCGGCGTGGGGACCGGCGGGCCGCCGCTCGATTTGGTCAACGAATTGTCAACGCCGGTGGCGGCAGGATGGTCTGATCGGGACGGAGGAGCGAGGGAGCATCCGGTTTGATCGAATTCGAGAACGTCGGCCTGAGATACGGGATGGGACCGGAGGTGTTGCGCGATCTCACCTTCGCCATCGAGCCGCGTTCGTTCCAGTTCCTCACCGGCCCGTCGGGGGCGGGCAAGACCAGTCTGATCCGGCTGCTGTTCATGTCGTTGAAGCCGACGCGCGGTCTGATCCGGGTGTTCGGGCGCGACACCGCGCGGGTCGGCCGCGACGATCTGCCGGGCCTGCGTCGCAGGATCGGCGTCGTCTTCCAGGACTTCCGTCTGCTCGACCACCTCACCACCTACGAGAACGTCGCGCTGCCGCTGCGGGTCTCCGGGCTCGAGGAGGCGAGCTATCGTGCCGACGTCGTCGATCTGCTCGACTGGGTCGGGCTCGGCGAGCGCATGCACGCCATGCCGCCGGTGTTGTCGGGCGGCGAGAAGCAGCGGGCGGCGATCGCCCGCGCCCTGATCACCCGGCCGGAGATCCTGCTCGCCGACGAGCCCACCGGCAACGTCGATCCGCCGCTCGCCCGGCG
>JAAYVT010000421.1 GCA_012517025.1 Phyllobacteriaceae bacterium
CACCGACTCCAGCACCGCGTGCATCTGGTCGCGCCAGGTCTGCGCCTCCGGGGCGCCGCACAGCGGCCGCAGCAGGTGCAGCGCGCCGAGGGTCTCGGCGAGCTCCGCCAACAAGTCGTCGTAGGGCGTCTCCTCGGCCGCCCAGGCGCCACAGGCGATCGTCGTCGCGGTGCCGGTCAGGCCGGCGACCGCCACGCCCGCGCCGACGAGGCCCGCGACCACGATCCTTCTCAGACGTTCGCCGATCGACTGCCCGCGCGCGCCGCCGCTCATCCCATCCTCGCATTCGGCCGCCGTTCGGTTCGGCGGTTCACGGTCGAGGAGTTCATAACGCCTCGCGCGGCGGAGTTCCATCGACGAGGCGCCGCGCCGCCGCGATCGCGTCGCGCGCGCCCTCCACCAACGTGTAGCCGTCGAGATCGCCGTGGCGCACGAACCGCGCCTCCGCCGCGTCGTCGCCGGCCCTCGGCGTGCCCGTGACCGGCGTCGCCGCGAACACCTCGAGCGACCAACGCACCCGCGTCCCGTCGCGGTCGGTCGCCACGAAGTCGCGCCGGGCGCATCGGCCGATCAGCCGCACCTCGAGCCCGGTTTCTTCGAAGACTTCGCGCCGCGCCGCCGCCTCGGACGTCTCGCCGGCCTCGATGCGGCCCCCGGGGGGCGCCCACAGACCGGCCGCCGGCGCGCGTCCGCGTCGCACCAACAGCACGGCGTCGCCGTCGAGCACGACGACCGAGACGCCGCGTCTCGTCGGCGGGGTGTCGGGGATCACGGGAAGAGTTCGTCGACGGCGGCCTGGGCTTCCGATTCGGAGGAATCGAAGAAGGCGGCGTGGACCGACGGCGGCCCGTTGATGATGCCGCTGGCGGTGGCGATCAACGGTTTCAGGCGGTCGTCGACGAGCCCGCGCAGCCGCTCCGCCGCGACCGGATCGGAGCCGTCGAAGCGGGAGACGAGGTCGATCGCCTCCGCCATGGCGCAGTCGAGATGGGTGACGGCGGCGTCGAAATCGGAACGGATCGCCGGATCGGCCTGTTCCCAGGCGTAGATGGCGAGGTCGCGTTCGCGGAAGTGCGAGCCGCGGAAATAGTCGTCGTAGGCGAGCGGGGTCCAGCCGACCACGTCTTCGGCGCAGTCGGGCATGTCCGGCACGAGCTCGAGCATCATCACGACGTTGTTGAAATGATTGAGGTAGTCCGTCGCGAGGCGGGTGTTGGGATTGATGTTGGCGGCCGCCAGGACCTCCGGTCGCAGGCGCTCCGCCAAGGACTGCCGTCTCGTCGCCTCCGCCATTCCGCGTCGCCCTGTTCGCTCGTTCAAGGATCGAGCGTAGGATCGAGGCGTTACGAATTCGCTTACGCATCGTCGCCTGCGGCGGATCTGCGAGGAGACGTAAGGACATGTGCGGACGCTTCATGCTGACGGCGACACCGGAGGAGGTCCGCCGGCTGTTCGCCCACCTCGATCTGCCGAACTTCCCGCCGCGCGACGACATCCGTCCGACCGAGCCGATCGGCGTCGTCGTCGTCGCCGAGGGGGTGCGCCGCTTCCGGCTGGTGCGCTGGGGGTTCTGGCCGTCGTGGGTGAAGGACCCGCGCGACTTCTCGCTGCTGATCAACGCCCGTGCCGAGACCGCCCTCGACAAGCCCTCCTTCCGCGCCGCCATGCGCAACGGCCGTTGTCTGGTCCCGGCGACCGGCTTCGTCGAATGGCGTCGCGACGGCACGAAGCGGACGCCGTTTCGGGTAGTGCCGCGGGCGGGCGGCCTGGTCGCCTTCGCCGGCCTGACCGAGACCTGGAGCGCCCCCGACGGGTCGGAGGTCGACACCGCCGCGATCCTGACCGTCGACGCGAACGCCACCGTCGGCGCGATCCACGACCGCATGCCGGCGGTGATCCCGCCGGAACGTTTCGCGGCTTGGCTCGATCCGGCGACCGAGGCGAAGGCGGCGGCGAAGCTGCTGGTCCCAGCGCCCGACGATCTCTTCGAGCTCGAGCCGCTGGCCGCGAAGCCGCCGCCGCCGCGTCCCCGCGCACCGAGGCCCGCCCGCTCGGCGAAGCCGCCGGACGGCGACGGTCAGATGGACCTTTTCTGAGCGTCCCCGCCCGATACGACGGCGTCACGGTGCGGTGCGATGCGCGCTCGGCTTGCGGCCCCCCGCGCTCCCGTGTCATAGAACCCCGAAATTCGTCATCAGCAGTCGAAGGGCAATTCCATGGCCGACACCAAGGGCCTGATGGCCGGCAAGCGGGGCCTCGTGATGGGCGTCGCGAACAATCGTTCGATCGCCTGGGGCATCGCCAAGGCGGTGCGCGACGCCGGCGCCGAAGTGGCGCTCACCTACCAGGGCGACGCGTTGAAGAAGCGGGTCGAGCCGCTCGCCGCCGAGCTCGGCGGCATCGTCGTCGGC
>JAAYVT010000422.1 GCA_012517025.1 Phyllobacteriaceae bacterium
GCATCGGCGTTGCACTTGCGACACAGCTCCTTCGGAATTTCACAGATGGGGCCGATCGTTCGGGGGGCGTGGTGTCGCCGCCCTTGCCCCTCGGGCAGGCCGCTCGCAATATGCCGGCGGCTCCGGGGGGAGCACTCTTCCCGGTACGAAATTCAGATTTTCCGAATTCGACGAGGGGCGGCATGAGCAGGTCGATGCTTGTGGCGGCGGTCGTGGTGATGGGGACGCTCGGCGCCCCCCTGCCGGCCGGCGCGGAATACAATCCCGGGGTTCAGTCGCGTTACGACGCGCTCGGCAACGTGGTCGAGGGGCCGGGGGCGGTCCACTACAGCTCCGCGAGCGCGCCGAACTACACGCCGATCGCGCGCGAGATCGTCTCCTTCGACGGCAGCTACGCGCCCGGCACGGTGGTGGTGAAGACCGCCGAGCGTCGCCTCTACCTCGTCCTCGGCGACGGCAAGGCGCTGCGCTACGGCATCGGCGTCGGCCGTCCGGGCTTCGCCTGGGCCGGCCAGCACACCGTCACCCGCAAAGCCGAGTGGCCGGGGTGGACGCCGCCTCCGGAAATGCGCCGCCGTCAGCCGCATCTGCCGGCCTACATGGCGGGTGGCCCGGAGAACCCGCTCGGCGCCCGCGCCATGTACATCGGCTCGACCTACTATCGCATCCACGGCTCGAACGAGCCCTGGACGATCGGTCAGGCGGTGTCGTCGGGCTGCTTCCGCATGACCAACGACGACGTCACCGACCTCTACGAGCGCGTCAAAGTCGGCGCCCGGGTGGTGGTGATCAACTGATCTTCGACCTTCGCGTCGAAAACTGAAGGCCGGCGACACTCTCGCCGGCCTTCTTCGTTTCGGGGGCCCGGTCAGAGGCGGGCGCGATCGCGCGTCAGGCCTTTGGCCTCGAGCTCGGCGAGATAGCCGGCCCAACGCACGGCGTGTTCACGGCCGAGCTCGGCGAGATGATCCCAGGTATAGATTCCGGTCGAGTGGAGATCGTCGAAGGCGATGCGCACGGCGTAGTTGCCGACTTCCTCCAGATTCAGGATCTCGACGTCGCGCTTGCCGGAGACGGTCTTGCGTTGACCGGGGCCGTGGCCCTGAACCTCGGCGGAGGGGCTCTCCACGCGCAGATATTCGGCCGGCAACTCGTAGACGGTGCCGTCGTCGAAGGCGACGACCAGAGTCCGCCGGTCCTTGCTCAGGCGAAGTTCGGTCGGCCAGACGGTGGGCTCGGCCATGCGTGGTCCTCCATTGGTGCGGTTTTCGCTCCGAAATAGGCTCTCCGCCGGTTCCGGGCAAGGCTGCCGGTTGACGCGGAGGCGCGCCGCCATATGGTTCCTTTCCCGACTCGTCGAGGACAGGCAGATGACGGTGATCTTTCCCACCACCGGACGGCGCGAGACGCTGACCGATCCGTTCGGTCGCACCATTCGCTATCTCCGCGTCTCCGTCACCGACCGGTGCGACTTCCGCTGTCACTATTGCATGTCGGAAGACATGACGTTCCTGCCGAAGCGCGACGTGCTCAGCCTCGAGGAACTCGAGCGGCTGTGTTCGACCTTCGTCCGGCTCGGCACCCGCAAGATCCGGCTGACCGGCGGCGAACCGCTGGTGCGCAAGGGCATCACCACCCTGATCGAGACGCTCGGACGGCACCTCGCCTCCGGTGATCTCGAGGAACTGACGCTGACCACCAACGGGTCGCAGCTCGCCCACCGCGCCCGCGACCTCGCCGCGCTCGGCATCCGCCGCATCAACGTCTCGCTCGACACGCTGGTGCCGGAGAAGTTCCGCTCGATCACCCGCTGGGGCGAGATCGGGCCGGTACTCGAGGGCATCGACGCGGCGCTCGAGGCGGGGCTGAAGATCAAGATCAACACCGTGGCGGTGCGCGGCTTCAACGACGACGAGTTCGACGACCTGATCCGCTTCGCGCACGGGCGCGGCATGGACATGACGCTGATCGAGACGATGCCGCTCGGCGAGGTCGGCGGTCAGCGCGCCGATCAGTATCTGCCGCTGACGGCGGTGCGCGCCGATCTCGAGACGCGGTTCCGGCTCGTCGACGTCGACGACACCACCGGCGGCCCGGCCCGCTACGTGCGGATCGCGGAGACCGGCGGGCGGCTCGGCTTCATCACCCCGCTCACCCACAATTTCTGCGAAAGCTGCAACCGCGTCCGCCTGACCTGCACCGGCACGCTCTACATGTGCCTCGGCCAGGACGCCTCGGTCGATCTGCGCTCGGTGCTGCGGACGCGGCCGGACGACGACGCGGCGCTGGAGGCGGCGATCCGCGGCGCGGTGGCGGCCAAGCCGAAGGGCCACGACTTCGTCATCGATCGCTCACAGGGCGACACCGTGCTGCATCGGCACATGAACACCACCGGCGGCTGAGCCGGGGCGACGCCGTCTGCGAACGCGGGGCGGACGCGCGTCGGCGCGGTGGCGACGGTTTCGACGAACGGCTATGAGGGTTTTCCCTTTCTCGGGAAGGGCTCCCTGCCGATTCGAGGCTTCATGACCGACGTTCGCGACAACCGCCGCGGCATTCTCGCGATGGCGATCGCCATGGCGGGGTTCAATCTGACCGACGCGCTCACCAAACTCGCCACCGAGCAACTGCCGCTCGGCGAGACGGTGTTCCTGCGCGGCCTGTTCGCCACCGCCGCGGTGGCGGTCGCGGTGGCGGCCGACGGATCGTGGCGGCGGATCCGCGATCTCGCCACGCCGATGCTCGCTCTGCGGCTGTTCGGCGAGATCGGATCGACGCTGTTCTATCTCATGGCGCTGGTCCATCTGGCGCTGCCCAACGTCTCGGCGGTGTTCCAGGCGACGCCGTTGGCGATGACCGCGGCGGCGGCGCTGTTCCTCGGCGAGACGGTCGGGCCGCGCCGCTGGATCGCCATCGCGGTCGGCTTCGTCGGGGTGACGATCATCGTGCGGCCGGGGCTGGCCGGGTTCGAGCCGGCTTCGATCTGGGTGCTGGTGTCGGTGCTGTTCGTGGTGGTGCGCGACATTTCCACCGCCCGCCTCGGCACTCGGTTGCCGACGTCGCTGGTGACGCTGGCCACCGCCACGGCGGTGACGCTGCTCGGCGCGGCGCTGCTGCCGTTCGAGAGTTCGGTGTCGCGGGTGACCGAGTGGACGGTTCCGACCCTCGGCCAGTTGGTCTTGCTCGCGACCACCGCGGCGGCGTTGGTGACCGGCTACGTCCTGCTGATCAAGGCGACGCAGCTCGCCGAGACCTCGGCGATCGCGCCCTATCGCTACACTCTGCTTGTGTGGGCGTTGTTCTGGGGCGCCCTGATCTTCCACACCGTCCCCGACGCGCCGACGCTGATCGGCGGGGCGATCGTGGTGGCGACCGGCCTCTATGCCTTTCACCGCGAGCGGGTGCGGCGGGCCGAGCGGGAGGCGACGCGAACCGCTCAGTGATGCTCGATGCGCGGCGGCTCGACACGTCCGTTCGCCGCCCGCATGTGCAGCAGCCGCCCGATCAACAGCACCGTGGCGGCGCCGAGCCCCGGCAGCAGGTTGCCGGCGAGGCCGTGTTCGACGGGTATGAACTCCTTGATCATCGGTTCGGAGGCCAGCAACTCGCCGGCGATCCAGCCGAGCAGGCCACCACCGGCCCAGATCAGCCAGGGGAAGCGGTCGAGCATGCGCATCACCAAGGTCGAACCGGCGATCACCAACGGGATCGACAAGGCGAGACCGATGGCGATCAGCATCACCGAGCCTTGCGCGGCGGCGGCGATGGCGACGACGTTGTCGAGGCTCATCACCGCGTCGGCGACGACGATGATCCGGATCGCGTGCCACAGCGACTTGGCGACGGCGGTGTGGTGCTCTTCCTCCTCGCTCGGACCGACCAGATCGACGGCGATCCAGATCAGCAACGCCGCACCGACCGCGTGCAGATAGGGCAGCGCCATCAACAGCGTCACCACCGAAGCGAACACGATGCGCAGGCCCACCGCCGCGCCGGCGCCGGCGATCATGCCGACGCGCCGCCGATTCTCCGGCAGCGAGCGGCAGGCGAGCGCGATCACCACGGCGTTGTCGCCGGACAGCAGGACGTCGATCCACAACAGTTTGACGACTGCCACCCAGAATTGCGGTTGATCGAACGTCGGCGTGATCACAGCGACCCCTCTTCCCACCGGAGCGAACCGGCACGCCCCTGAATTACCCAAAAACGCCCGCGGATGGAACGCCGGAAGCGGATCGGCCGCCATCCGGCGTCTCCTCCGGTCGCGAGCCACCACCGGACGGCCTCACCACCACTTTCCCGCATTGCGAGAAAGGGCCGAAATCTACGGCTTTTTCCGGATCTCGTCGGCGCACCGGCTAGGACTCGCGAGCGCGGCTTGCTATAGGTGCGACGTTCAGACACCGGGGTCGCCACCGCAATCCGATGCAAGTTCGGAAAGGCGGCGATCTCGAGACGAGGGAGGACGTCTCTTTGAACGCGCTCATCGCCTTTTCGCGCGCCGTCGACCGCTCGACGACGTGGATCGGTCGAATCGCCGCCTGGCTGATCGTCGCCGCGGTGCTGATCTCGACGATCAACGCGCTCATCCGCAAGATCTTCGACGTCTCGTCGAACAGTTGGCTCGAACTGCAGTGGGTGCTGTTCGGCGCGGTGTTCCTGCTGTGCGCGTCGTGGACGCTGCAGATGAACGAGCACATCCGCATCGACATCGTGAACGCCAATCTGCCGCGACGGGTGAGGGACGGGATCGAACTGATCGGCCACGTCTTCTTCCTCCTCCCGATGGTGGCGGTGATGCTCTACACCGGCCTGCCGTTCCTGCTGCGCTCGCTGCCCTCCCACGCCTCCTTCGCGGAGGTGACGAGCCATGCCTTCTCGCAGGCGCCGTGGACCACCTTCGGCGAGATCCTGGCGCTCGGCGAACAGTCGAACAACGCCGGCGGGTTGCCGCAGTGGCCGGCCAAGTTCCTGATCGTGCTCGGCTTCCTCGTGCTGCTGTTTCAGGCCCTGTCGGAATTGATCAAGCGCGTGGCGATCATGCGCGGGGTGCTGCGCGACAGCCACGGCGGCGGCGGCCACCACGCCTCGGCGGAGGCGGAAGCGGCGCGTCTGCTCGCCGAAACCGAGACCTCCGGCGCCTCCCACTGATCCGCGCGAGACGCGGCGTCGATCCCCGACCCCTCGGCGGATCCGCCGCGGCTTTCTTTCTCAATCGATTGGACGAGACACATGGCCGCGTTCATCGCCCACAACATCGCCCCGATCATGTTCGCCTCGCTGGTGGTGTTCCTCCTGCTCGGCTACCCCGTCGCCTTCGCGCTCGCCGGCTGCGGACTGTTCTATTTCGTCGTCGGCGTCGAGCTGGCGCCGCTCTCCGGCGGCACCATCCATCTCGACTGGGTGCTCTTGCAGACGCTGCCGGAACGCATCTACGGCGTCATGAACAACGACGTCTTGTTGGCGATCCCGTTCTTCACCTTCATGGGGTTGATCCTGGAACGCTCGGGCATGGCGGAGGATCTGCTCGACACCATCGGTCAGCTGTTCGGCACGGTGCGCGGCGGTCTCGCCTACGCGGTGATCTTCGTCGGCGCGCTGCTGGCCGCCACCACCGGCGTGGTCGCGGCTTCCGTGATCTCGATGGGTCTGATCTCGCTGCCGATCATGTTGCGCTACGGCTACGACCGGCGGCTCGCCACCGGCGTCATCGCCGCCTCCGGCACGCTCGCCCAGATCATCCCGCCGTCGCTGGTGCTGATCGTCATGGCCGACCAGCTCGGCGCCGACGTCGGCTCGATGTATCAGGGCGCCTTCGTGCCGGGTCTGGTGCTCTCCGGCCTCTACGCCTTCTACGTCTTCCTCGTCACCATCTTCTTCCCCAAGGCGGCGCCGGGCCTGCCGGCGGCGGCGGTCGGCTTCCGCGAGACCGACCCCAAGGCCGCGATGCTGCTCGCCCGCACCAACGCCGCGCTGATCCTGGCCGGTCTGGCTGCGGCGGCGATCGGCTTCGGCAAGGGGCTCGAGGGCACGATCGTTTCCGGCTTCCAGTCCGGCGCGATGACCGAGGTGCTCGGTGCCATCGCGCTGTCGGCGATCGTCCTGGTGCTCGCCCTGTTCGCGATCAAGCTGATCCGCGTGCTGGCGAGCGGCGAGGAAAGCCGGGGCATCCTGTCGCTGACCCTCCTGGTGATCGTCTCCGGCGTCGTCGGCTGGGCGGTGATGTCGCGCACCGAGATCAAGAACGGCGCGGACTTCGTCATCCTGACGATGTCGGTGGGCGTCGCCTTCTCCTTCGCGGTCGCGGTGGTCGACTGGCTCCTGGAACGCCTCGTCGGCCTGCGCTTCCTGTCGAAGATCGCGCGGCAGACCACCTTCGTGATGGTGCCGCCGCTGGCGCTGATCTTCCTGGTGCTCGGCACCATCTTCATCGGCGTCGCCACGCCGACCGAGGGCGGCGCCATGGGCGCCTCCGGCGCGATGGCGCTGGCCGCGCTGAAGCGCTTCGTCGACAAGCAGCCGACCCGGTTCAACTTCGGCATCGTCAAGCAGGCGACCGAATCGACCGCCAAGCTCTCCGCCTTCGTCGTCTTCATCCTCATCGGCGCCCGCGTGTTCTCGTTGACCTTCTACGGCGTCAACGGCCACGTCTGGGTCGAGGAACTCTTGTCGTCGCTGCCGGGCGGCCTCTACGGCTTCCTGATCGTGGTCAATCTGGCGGTGTTCTTCCTCGCCTTCTTCCTCGATTTCTTCGAGTTGGCGTTCATCATCATCCCGCTGTTGAAGCCGGCGGCGGAGAAGATCTTCACCACCGATCCGACCGCGCTCGCCATCGCGGCGCAGTACGGTCTGACGACGCCGGAGGACATCGCCAAGACGATGATCATCTGGTTCGGCGTCATGCTCGGCGTGAACATGCAGACCTCGTTCATGCACCCGCCGTTCGGCTTCGCGTTGTTCTTCCTGCGCTCGGTGGCGCCGCGCGCGCCCTATCTCGACAAAGTGACGGGGCTGCGCACCGAACCGGTGAAGACCAGCCAGATCTACTGGGGCGCGGTGCCGTTCGTGTTCATTCAGCTGATCATGGTGACGCTGGTGATGACCACGCCCGGCCTCGTCGTCTCCGAGCGCGACAAGCCCAACGTCGCCGATCAGAAGAAGGCGCTGGAACAGTTGAACAACATTCCCTCGATCGACATCCCCGGCCTCGACCTCGGCGCTCCGCCGAAGTTCTGAGGCCCGTCGACCGGGACGAGAAAAAGCCCCGGCGAGCGATCGCCGGGGCTTCGTCGTCTGCGCGGGCCGAGGTCAGCCGCGGCGGGCGCGGATCATGAAGGCGTCGTAGGTGAATTCGGCGATCTGCCACCACAGATATTCGTCGTCGCGGAAGGCCCAAACCGCTTCGTGCATCTTGCGGAAGGCCTCGTTGTCCTTGCCGATCTCGGCATAGAGCTCGTTCGCCGCCTTCAAGGAGGCCTCCATCACTTCCGCCGGGAAGGGATGCAGCAGGGCGCCGTTCTGCACCAGGCGCTTCAGCGCCGCCGGATTGCGGGCGTCGTATTTCGCCTGCATGTCGACGTCGGCGAGCGCGGTCGCCTGAGTGAGCACCGCCTTGTAGGTCTTCGGCAACTCCTCCCATTTGGCCTTGTTGACGAAGAACTGCAGCGCGGCGCCGCCTTCCCACCAACCGGGATAGTAATAGTGCGGCGCCACCTTGTAGAAGCCGAGCTTCTCGTCGTCGTAGGGGCCGACCCACTCGGCGGCGTCGATGGTGCCCTTCTCCAGGCTCGGGTAGATGTCGCCGCCGGCGATCTGCTGCGGCACCGCGCCGAGCTTGGCGATGACGCGGCCGGCGAGACCGCCGATGCGCATCTTGAGACCCGACATGTCGGCGACCGTCTTGATCTCCTTGCGAAACCAACCGCCCATCTGGGTGCCGGTGTTGCCGCCGGGAAAGCCGACGATGTTGTACTTGGCGAAGAACGCGTTGAGCAGATCCATGCCGCCGCCGTGGCGGAACCAGGCAGAGAGCTGGCGCGAGTTGAGGCCGAAGGGCACCGCCGTGCCGAAGGCGAAGGTCGGGTCCTTGCCGACGTAGTAATAGGGCGCGGTATGGCACATCTCGACGGTGCCGGCGGTGACCGCGTCGGCCGCCTGCAGCCCCGGCACCAATTCGCCGGCGGCGAAGACCTGGATCTGGAAATTCCCGTCGGTCGCCTCGGAGACGGCCTTGGCCATCACCTCGGCGGCGCCGTAGATGGTGTCGAGCGACTTCGGGAAGCTCGAGGTCAGCCGCCAGCTGACCTTCGGCGCGGTCTCGGCGAGCGCCGGCGCGGCGAGCGGAATCGCGGCGGCGGCGACCGCGCCCAGGGGCGCGGCCTTCATGAATTCACGGCGCTTCATCGTTGCGTCTCCTCCCAGAGAACGATCGTCGTCTTCGGTCCGACGCCGGCTCGTCGTTCGCTCGCGAGGAGCCCCACGGCCGGTCGTTTCGGCGAGCCGGCGGGCCTCCCCGCCGCGCCGACTCGTGGCTACCCTAGCAGACGAGGAGCGGAGATCTCGGAGAAGAACGTCGCAGATCGACGAATTTTCAATCGTTTCGCAAGCCACAGACGACGAAGGCCCGGACGCGGGTGCGTCGGGCCTTCGCGAAACGAGACGAGCGAGACGATCAGCCGCGACGGGCGCGGATCATGAAGGCGTCGTAGCCGAACTCGGCGACCTGCCACCACAGATATTCGTCGTTGCGGAAGGCGATCACCGCGTCGTGGAGCTTCTTGAAGGCCTCGTTCTCCTTGCCGATCTCGGCATAGAGCTCGTTCGCCGCCTTGTAGGAAGCGTCCATGACCTCGGCCGGGAAGGGATGGAGCTGGGCGCCGTTCTGCACCAAGCGCTTCAGCGCGGCCGGGTTGCGGGCGTCGTATTTCGCCTGCATGTCGACGTTGGTCATCGCCGCCGCCGAGGTCAGGATCGACTGGTAGCTCTTCGGCAGCTCGGCCCACTTCGCCTTGTTGATGAAGAAGTGGATGGCGGCGCCGCCTTCCCACCAGCCCGGATAGTAGTAGTGCGGGGCGACCTTGTAGAAGCCGAGCTTCTCGTCGTCGTAGGGGCCGACCCACTCGGCACCGTCGATGGTGCCCTTTTCCAGCGCCGGATAGATGTCGCCGCCGGCGATCATTTGCGGCACCGCGCCGAGCTTGGCGAGTACGCGGCCGGCGATGCCGCCCATGCGCATCTTGAGGCCGGCGATGTCGGCGACCGACTTGATCTCCTTGCGGAACCAGCCGCCCATCTGGGTGCCGGTGTTGCCGCCGGGCAGACCGATGAAGTTGTACTTCGCGTAGAACTCGTTCAGGAGGTCGTTGCCGCCGCCGTAGTAGAACCAGGCGTTGAGCTGGCGGGCGTTGAGACCGAACGGCGCGGCGGTGCCCCAGCAGAAGGACGGGTCCTTGCCGACGTAATAGTAGGAGCAGGTGTGGCACATCTCGAGCGTGCCGTTGGTCACCGCGTCGGCGGCCTGCAGGCCGGGCACCAGCTCGCCGGCAGCGAAGACCTGGATCTGGAAATTGCCGTCGGTGGCTTCGGCCACGGCCTTGGCGAGCGTCTCGGCGCCGCCGTAGATGGTGTCGAGCGACTTCGGGAAGCTCGACGTCAGACGCCAGTTGACCTTCGGAGTGGACTGGGCGATCGCCGGCGCGGCGAGCGTGGCGGTGGCGGCGGACGCGACGGTGCCGACGCTCGCGGCCTTCAGAAACTGACGGCGCTTCATGGTGGTTCGTCTCCTCGTTACCCTACGTCTCCCCGCGGACCATGCGTCTGACGCGCACCTCCCGAACCGCGGAGCGTGAGATCGTTTAGACTAGATCCCACCGCGTCTGACAAGGGGCCGAGGTGGTCTTCCGATACCGCAGTTCGGCCAAGTCGTTCGTCGGTTCACGGCCGAAATCCCGGGATCTCGGCGAAATCCTCGCGACGGTTGAGGTTGAGGAAGGGATCGCCGCCGTCCTCGTCGGCGAACCCCACGCGCACCACGCCCCGCATCTCCACATACCGCATCACCCGCCGGATCGAGCCGTCGGCGAGGCCGGCGATCAGCGCGTCGAGGCCGTCGAGGCGATGCAGGGCGGCGACCGGATGTTCGCGCCCGCGCGAGACGGCGATCGCCACTCGCGCCGCCGGATCGGCGGCGAGCGCGGCGGCGAGGCGGGCGACGAGATCGCGCGGCAGACGCGGCGTGTCGACGGCGACGGAGGCGAGCAGGTCGATGCCGGGAGCGTCGCGGCGCAGGCGCAGGCCGGCGGCGGCGAGGCCGGCGAGGGGGCCGACCGGTTCGGCGAAGGGGTCGGCGACGACGTCGAGGCCGTAACCGGCGAAACGGGCGGGATCGCCGTTGGCGGAGAGGAAGAGCGAGCCGCCCTGGGGGCCGAAGCGTTCGATGACGTGGTCGAGGAGCGGCCGGCCGTCGAGATCGAGAAGGGCCTTGTCGACGCCGCCGAAGCGACGCCCCTGGCCGCCGGCGAGGATCACCCCGGCGATCGGTTCGGCGAAGGCGGGATCGGGCATGACGACTCCTGGGGACGCGTGAGCGGGCGGGAGAATGAGGCGCACGCGTCGTTCCGGCAAGCAAGGACGACGCGAAGCCGTCGCATCTCGCCGGAAAAGAAGGTAGAAGGGCGCCTCCCCTCTCCTTTCGGAGCCCGTTTCGCCTTGGCCGATGCCTCGTCTCTGCGCTTTTCCGTCGCCCCGATGATGGAGTGGACGGATCGGCATTGCCGGTTCTTCCATCGTCTGCTGACGCGCCGCGCCGCGCTGTTCACCGAGATGGTGACGGCGCCGGCGGTGATCCACGGCGATCGCGAGCGGCTGCTCGGCTACGACGCCGCCGAACATCCGGTGATCTGCCAGCTCGGCGGCTCGGAACCGGCGCAACTGGCCGACGCCGCGCGGATCGTCGCCGACTTCGGCTACGACGGCATCGATCTCAATTGTGGTTGCCCCTCCGATCGGGTGCAGTCGGGACGGTTCGGCGCCTGCCTGATGGCGGAACCGGACCTCGTCGCCGAATGCGTCGCGGCGATGCGGGGCGTCACGACGATCC
>JAAYVT010000423.1 GCA_012517025.1 Phyllobacteriaceae bacterium
CAGCACGAAGGCCTCGATCTTGCGGAAGCCCCAGGCCTGCAACGCCAGCACCAGGAACACGTCGAGCGTCGTCGCCGCGACGCCGACCACCAGCGGCAGCCCGAACAACAACTGCAGCCCGATCGCCGTGCCGACCACCTCGGCGAGGTCGGTCGCCACGATCGCCCCCTCGGCGAGGAGCCACAGCGGCACCGTCGTCCACTTCGGCAGAAAGTCGCGGCAGGCCCGGGCCAGATCGCGCCCGGTGGCGACGCCGAGCCGGATCGCCAACGACTGCAACACCACCGCCATCAGGTTGGCGGTGACCGCCACCCACAAGAGGGCGTAGCCGTGCCGCGACCCGGCGGCGAGCGAGGTCGCCCAGTTGCCGGGGTCCATGTACCCGACCGCCACCAGCCAGCCCGGCCCGACGAAGGCGAGGAGCCGGCGCACCAACGAGCCGCCGCGCGTGGCGATGCCGCCCGCGACCTCGGCGAGCGGTCGATCCTCGAAGGGCAGCGCCAGCGCCGCCACTCCGTTCGACCGAACCCCGTCGCCGCCGTTCGTCGTCATCTCTCGAGCCTCCTCGTCGGCGCGCCGCGCGCCCTCGCCGGATCATCATGCTTCAATTGCAAATAATTTGCAAAAGCAAAAACCAGCCGGACGAGATCGTGGGAGCGAGATCGTCGGGGAGGGGGAGCGACGAGTGTCTTGTCGCCGCAGGTCGCCTCGGCTTAAGACCGGGGGGGGACGGCGCGGCCGTCGCGGCGCGGCGAGTTCCCGCCCGCGCCCCGCCGATCCGCCGAGAGAGGCCAGCGATGAGCGACGTGACGATCTTCCACAATCCCGCCTGCGGCACCTCCCGCAACGTGCTGGCGCTGATCCGCGAGGCCGGCATCGAGCCGAACGTCGTGCTCTATCTGAAGACCCCGCCGAGCCGCGACGAGCTCCACGCGCTGACCGCGAAGATGGGCGTGCCGGTGCGCGCCATCCTGCGCCGCAAGGGCACCCCCTACGACGAGCTCGGCCTCGGCGATCCGGGAAAGACCGACGCCGAGCTGATCGACGCGATCCTCGCCCACCCGATCCTGATCGAGCGGCCGATCGTCGTCACCCCGAAGGGAGCGCGGATCTGTCGTCCGGTCGACACCGTGCGCGAGCTCCTGCCCGACGCCTGATCGTCGCCGGAGCGCACCGTCTTCCCTGTTCGTCGTGCTTCGAAGTGGGCGGCGGACGCGGTATTCTCGAACCCTGGCGAGCGGGGCGACGACCATGACGGACAATCCCTTCACCACCGGCATCCATCAGTGGACCCATGCGGTGACCCTGCCGTGGCGGCTGTTCGGCCGGCCCTCGAACGCGGCGCTGCTCGAGGCCTTCCGCCAGCGCAACATCCTGCTCGACGCGCTGTTCTACGACGTCAAGGTGGTCCGCCACGACGAGGCGATCGAGTTGGCACCGTGGAAGGCGGGGGAGGGGGCGATCCTGATCGTGCCGCCTTCGGGTGGCGACGACCTCACCGTCTGTCCCGACCTCGACGCCTTCTTCGCCGCCGGTGGCGCGGCGATCGACACGATCGCGGTCGCCGGCGTCGGGTCCTCGGCACTCGGCACCGCCGCCTTCGGCCGCAACGTCGCCGACGCGGTCGGCCGTCCGGTCGCGGCGGTGGTCTCCGGTTACGGCCTCGCCGATCTCGTCACCGAGGCCGCCGGCGGTTTCGCCTGGGCCGCCGGCCTCGACGGGCTCTATCGGCTGTGGGGACGGCTCGACCATTCCCTCGACTGGATCCGCGCGCTCGAGGCCGAGACCCGCGGCGAAAAGCCGGAGCACACCCACCGCGACACCGAGACGCTCACCGCCCTGCTCGCCGACCCGCGCCTGGAGATTTCGCTCCTGACCGGTCACTCCAAGGGCAATCTGGTGATCGCCGACGCCCTGCACGCCCTGCAACGGCAGGACCGCGCCCGCTCGGACGCGCTCGGCGCGAAGCTGCGCGTCGTCTGCTTCTCCGCTCGGGTGAAGTTGCCCCGCGTGGTCGCTCGGGTCACCGAGGTGGTCGGCCGATGGGACATGATCGGCGACTTCGCCATGCGCCGCCGCGCTCCGCCGGCGATCGTGCCGGACGCCTGGCACCACACCAACACCGACTTCGTCGGCCACGTGCCGGTGACCAAGATCTTGAAGAAGATCCTCGCCGAGGATGCCCCTTCAGCCCCGTGAACCGAGCCGGAGGCCCGGCGCCGGGCGCTCCGCCAACACCTCGCGGCGGAACCGGTAGAGGCTCGCCGGCCGCCCGCCGGTGACCAGAGAGGTCTCGCCGGTCGCCTCGACCAGCGCGGCGTGCTCGACCAGCCGGCGGAAGTTCTGTTTGTGCAGATGCCGGCCGGAGATCGCCTCGACGGTCTTCTGCAGCTCGGTCAAGGTGAAGCTCTCCGGCAAGAGCTCGAACACCACCGGCCGATACTTGAGCTTGGCTCTGAGCCGCGAGATCGCCGTCGCCAGGATGCGGCGGTGGTCGAAGCTCATCGCCCGCCCGAGCGACGCCGCCTCGGGCGTCGGGCAGGCCCGCCCGTCGCGTCGCGCCTCGGCGACCAACCCGGCCTCGTAGAGCGTCTCGTAGCGCTCCAACACCTTCTCCTCGTCCCACGGACGGCCGTCTTCACCGAAATAGAGCCGCACCCGCTCGGCCCGCCCGAGCGCCCGGCCGAGCTCGCGGTGCTCCGGCGCCTCGGCCCGCCATGCCCGCATCGCCGGCAAAATCGCCTCGTCGAGCACCGACGGCCTCCCGCCGCGCCAGTCCTCCCACGGGAAATAGTCGTACCACGGCCGGAACCCCGAGCCGGTCGCGGTCAACGCCCGCCCCGCCGGCCCCTCGGCGCCGCCTTCGAGCCGGGTCAGCGCCAGATAGCCGATCGACACGACGTGCGCTCCGGTGTCGCCGGCCCGCGCCAACCGGCCGCGATCGCCGAAGGTGTAGAGCTGCTCGACGTGACCGAGCCTGAGCGCCGTCAGCGCCTCCACCCACGCCCGCAGGCCGAGTTCCAAGGTGCGGTGGCGCAGTGGATCGAACGGGCCGGAGGGCAGGGCGTCGGCGCCGGCCCGGTCCGAGCCTTCCGCCCGGCGCACCGTCAGCACCGCCGGTTCCTCGTCGACGATCGCCACGATCGCGGCGTTGAGCCCGATCTCGATGCCGCCGACCGCTTCGCTCATGCGGCGCCCCGCTCGATCGCCAACACGAAGGGCTCACCCTCGTAGGCGTCGCGGCCGCGTCCGATCGCCTCGATCGCCGCCACCATCCGCCCCTCCCGGCCCATCAGCGCGTCGGCGATGCGGACGATGCGCAGATTGGGGGTGGCCGACGGCGACTTCCGGCGCAGCTCGTGGGCGATGTCGGCCTCGTCGCGCTCCGGCATCAGCCGGCAGGCGGTGACGAAGGCACCGGCGGTCGAGCGCGAGATGCCGGCCCAACAATGCACCACCATCGGGTGGGCGCCGTCCCAGCCGTCGACGAAGTCGAACAGCCGCAGGATCTCCGCCTCGCCGACCGGGATCAGCCCGGCGGTCGGCTCGACGATGTCGTTGAAGCCGAGGAAGAGATGGTTCGCCGCCGGGATCGAGGCGGGGCGGACGACCGGCGTGCCGGCGTTGATCAGCGTCGCCACGTGGCTCGCCCCGCTCGTCGCCACCGTGTCGCCGAGACGGGCGAGAGAACAGACGTGGAGATGGGGCATCGGACACTCCCGGAGATCGAATCGACGGCTCGACCATGCGGGCCGATCATGACGTTTCGCCGACGTGTCGCGAAGTCCCTTCAAGCGAGAGGGCGCAACAGACGGTCGAGATCGGCGAAGCGGGCGAGAAACCGCGCCTGCGCCTCGGCGATCGGCCAGGGGACGAGGCCGAGCCGCGCGGGGAAGCCCTTCGGCCGGCCGAACAGGTGCCCGGCCTCCTCCGCCGAGAAACCGGCGAGCTCCACTGCCTCGAAATAGGCGGAGACGTGGTCGGCGCGCTTGGTCAGCGTCTTCACCTCCGCCGGCACCGTCGCCGGCAGGCCGAAGCGCAGGTGGATCGCTTGTTCGAGCCGATGCTCGACCGTCTTGTAGCCGCCGCCGACCACCGCCTTGAACGGCGAGATCATGTCGCCGATGACGTATTCCGGCGCGTCGTGCAGCAGCACCGTCATCCGGTACTTCGGCGGAAGCCCCGGCTCCAGCCGCAGCGCCAGCTCCTCCACCAGCACCGAGTGCTGCGCCACCGAGAAGGCGTGATCGCCGAACGTCTGGCCGTTCCAGCGGGCGACGCGGGCGAGGCCGTGGGCGATGTCGTCGATCTCGACGTCGAGCGGCGACGGGTCGAGCAGATCGAGCCGGCGGCCGGAGAGCATGCGCTGCCAGGCGCGCGGCGGAGCGGGAGGACGAGGAGGCATCGGCGTCTCGAGCGAAAGGTTCGCCGATCCTTAGACCGCGTCGCCGATCCCGCCAAGTCCGCGCCGCGTCACTCCGCGGTCTCCTTCGGCCAATCGAAATGCGCGAAGGCGGGAAGCTCCAGCGTCAGCGTCACCCCGCCGGCTTCGATCGCGTCGCCCGAATCGAGCGCCTCCTTGGCGCGGTCGAGCCGGACCAGCGCCAACGCGGTGGCGTCGTGGGCGGAGCCGAGCGTGCCCAGCACCTTGTCGCCGCAGGTGATCTCGGTGCCGGCGTCGGGCCACGCCGGCCGCGCCTCGCGGGCGTGCGCCAGGATGGTGCGCCGCCGCGCCGTGCCACGATGCTTCATCCGCGACACCACTTCTTGGCCGACGAAGCAGCCCTTCTTGAAGTCGACGCCGGAGAGGTCGTCCATGTCGACGTCGTGCGGGAAGACGTCGCCGAGGGCGAAGTCGAGCCCGCTCTCCGGCACGCCGGCGGCGATGCGCAGAGCGTGCCAGTCCGACGGCGAAGCGTTCGGGGCGATCGCGTCGGCGAGCGCGGTCGGCACCAGGAGGTGCGTGCCGAGGGCGGCGACGCGCGGATCGACGAAGGCGGTCGCCCCGGCGATCGCCGGCGCCTCTCCACCGAAGGCGAGGAACACCGCGACGTCGGCGGAGAGATCGACGATCGTCACCTTGGCGCGCAGCTTGTAGAGACCGAGCCGCTTGACGAAGTCGGCGACCTTCGCCCGATCGATCTCGATCAGGTAACCGTCGGAGCCGGGGGTGATCAGGAAGTCGAACAGCACCTTGCCCTGCGGGCTCAGCAGCGCCCCGAGCCGGGCCTCGCCCGCCTCCAGCGTCTTCACCGTCGAGGTGATCACCCCGTTGAGGAAGCTCGCCGCCTCCTCGCCGCCGACCGCCACCACGCCGCGATCGGTCCGTCGCGCGATCCGAGTGTCGCTCATCTCGTCCTCGTGTCTCTTTCCCGCCAGCATCGCCCCGTCGCGCCGCGATGGCGAGGGCAAAACACCGGCAGGCCCGCTCAATTGTCGGTCTTGAACCAGTGCCACGTCCCGTCCGGCCCGATGCCGACCGAGTAGAAGGTGTAGTGGTTGACCGCCTTCATCTCCTCGAAGTCGGAGGAGGTCAGGATCTTGAACATCCGCACCAGCTGCGGCGGCGTCAGCCGGTCGGGCGGGAACGCCGCCCACGCCGGCCACACGTACATCTCCTGCGGCTTGCCGGCGTCGAGATGCACCCAGTCCGATTCGAGCAGGGTGGTCAGGATGGCGAGGATCTCCATGCCCTTGCCGTCGCCGGATTGATGCTGGAGGAACTCGATCGGATCGCCGATCTCGTTGACCGAGAGCGCCGGTGGCATCTCGTTCTGCTGCATCACCACCTTGAGCCTCTGCATCTCGCCGGAATAGGCGGCCTCGAGGATGCGCCGGCGCATCTTGGCGACGAGCGGCGGCAGCCCTTCCTCGCCGGAATGCACCTCCGGCAGCGGCGCCTTCGGGTCGGAGGCCGGGGCCGGCGGCGGCTGGATCTTGCGATCCTCGAGCTGCTCGGGCTCCGGTCCGCCCGGGTTCGGCGACTTCGGCGGCGTCACCACGATTCGCTCGGTGCCGACCTTCTTGGCGCCGTCGGTCTCCTGCGCGCCGGCGGTGCCGATCGCCAGGGTGGAGAGCGCCAGGGCACCACCGAGCAACGCCGCCGTCCAGGAGATCCGTCGTCCGCCCGTGTTCGTTCGACCCGCCATTCGCTCGTCCTGCTTGACCCTCGCGCGGGCTCGTGGTCGAACCCGCTTCGGCGCCCCTCGCGCCGGGCCGGCATGTTAATCATGCACCGTGACGATGGAAGGGCCTTCGCGCGAAGCAGAGGAAGAGGAGGATCGCGTCGATGTCGAGCCTGCCGCTTCTCCTGACCGGTTTCGGCGTCGGCGTGGTGTTCTCCGCGCCGGTCGGGCCGGTCAACATCCTGTGCGTCCAGCGCGCCTTCCGCTCCGGTTTCTTCTCCGGGCTCGCCGCCGGCTGGGGCGCGGTCGCCGCCGACGGCATCTTCTCCGCCGTCGCCGCCTTCGGCATCACCGCCGTCTCCGGCTTCGTCGAGGGTCATTCGACGTGGCTGCAGACCATCGGTGGCCTGCTGTTGATCGCCTTCGGCATCCGCACCGCCCGCGCCCATCCCCATTTCGATGCCGGCGAGGACGAGACCGCGACGCTCTTGCGCACCGCCATGGCGACCTTCGGCATGACCATCACCAATCCGGCGACGGTGCTCGGCTTCCTGGCGCTGTTCGGCTCGCTCGGCGAATGGGCGCCGAAGCCGGGCGATTGGCTCGCCGCCGGCATGTTCGTCGCCGGCGTGGTGGCCGGCGGCTCGTCGTGGTGGCTGGTGGTGTCGGCGTCGATCGCGGCGCTGCGCGACCACATGACCGACCGCACGCTGGCGCGAATCAATCTCGTCGCCGGCGCGTTGCTGATTCTGTTCGGGGTGGCGGTGCTGGCGCGGCTGCCCTTCGGCGGCGAGCTACTGTAGCGGCCGGTGGACGGTGAATTCGCCGGCGAGCACGCGGTCGACCATCCGTTCGACGAAGTCGGCCACCGCCACCTCGCCCCAGGTGGCGACGAGATCGCTCACCACGGCGAACAGCGCCGCCTGAGTGACGATGTCGCGCTCGATTCCCTCCGCTTCCGCCTCGGCCATGGCGTCGGCGATCAACTCGTAGGCGGCGCGCTTCTTTTCAGAGAGCGTCGGTTCGACGTCTCTCACGGTCGTCTCGTCGAGCATTCCGGTCTCGTGCGGTCCCTCGAGATGCGGAAAGCCCGCATCTTCGTCCCTGTCGAAGAAATAGCACGGCGCGGCCGCGCGGTCGCCGGGGGGCGGGGGATAATGTTAACGATTGTTAAAAAACATGAGCGAGTGGTTAACGCCGCCGATCGCATTCGACGCAACGTCGAGCGGTCTCGGCCTCAGGGATGTCCCCAGCGCGACACCAGCTCGCGCCCC
>JAAYVT010000424.1 GCA_012517025.1 Phyllobacteriaceae bacterium
ATCTCAAGTATGGTTTTGCTGGATAAAGCAAGGGAGTGATCATGAACAAGACAGTCATCATTCTTTTGGCTCTGCTCCTACTGTCCGGCCTGTGCCTGGCGCAGGCGGCGGGGGAGGCACTGATGGTCCGTTATGAAGAGCGGGGACCGTTCCTCGTGATGGGGCTTCAGGCGAAGAAGGTGATCGGCATCGAAGGGGATTGGGCATGGCGGGCCATGTGACTGGGAGAAACGGGAAAGACCGGGAAATCTCCCGGTTCTCCCGGTGCGAGGCGGGAGGCGGGAAACCCCCTTCAGGGGGGATTTCCCGTCTCCCGACGTCGGAGGGCACTGCGCTCGTCGAGATCGCCGATCGTGTTCGTCGGCTGGTCCCGTCCAGTCACGACCCCGAGAAGTTCCACGTCGAGAAGTCGGAGATCGAACACGAGTTGCGCCGGCTGGCGCGGGAGGTGCGGTGATGGCGAATTGGCCCTATTCGACGGCCCGGTGGCAGCAACTGCGGCGACGGAAGCTCGTCGCTTCGCCGTGCTGCGAGCCTTGCGGCAAGCGCGGCGTATGGGTGCCGGCGAAGCATGTCGACCACATCGTCGCCATCGCTTCGGGCGGCGACCCGTTCCCGCCGCTCTCGGGGCTCATGTCGATGTGCCACAGCTGCCACTCGATCAAAACCAACGCGGTCGACCGGCCGGGCGGCAAGGGCGTCCGGTTCAAGGGCGTCGGGCTCGACGGATTGCCCGTCGATCCATCGCATCCCTTCCACGGAGGGGATACCCCCTCGCCGGACGGCCCCGAGGGGGACGCGGACCGGTTGGGGACCTTCGTGTTGATTTAGTTGACCCCGCCGGGGCGAGGAGAACGGCCGAAATGGGACTGAGGGGACCGGGTGCGAAGCCGATCCGGATGGTTTCGGGTGTCGATCCGCAGGCGTCGCTGTTCGCGCCGGCGTCGATCCCGGCGCATCTGCGCACCCCCGCTTGGGAGGAACCCGGCCTCACCCGACCCGAGCGCGTCGTCGCCTTCCTGGAAACCCTCGAAGTCACCGCCGGCAAGCTCGCCGGCCAACCCTTCCGCGTCCGCCCGTGGCAACGCGAGATCATCGACGCCCTCTACACCGAGAACGACGACGGCCGCCGCCCGGTGCGCACCGCCGTCCTCACCTTCGGCCGCAAGAACGGCAAGACCGGCCTCGCCGCCGCCCTCGCGCTCTGCCACCTCGCCGGCCCCGAGGCCGAAGCGCGCGGCGAGGTCTATTCCGCCGCCAACGACAAGGAGCAAGCCGGCAAGCTATTCGCCGAGATGGTCGCCATGATCGAGCGGCATCCGCACCTCGTCGAGCGCATCAACGTCAAGCGCTTCGGCAAGGAACTCGAGGACGCGAAGACGCGCTCGATCTTCCGGGCCCTGTCCGCCGACGTCGCCGGCAAGCACGGCCTCTCGCCATCCTGCGTCATCTACGACGAGCTCGGACAGGCGACGAGCCGCGACCTCTTCGACGCCCTCGACACGGCCATGGGCGCCCGCGCCGATCCGCTGATGATGGTGATCTCAACCCAGGCCGCGACCGACGTCGCGCCCATGAGCCAGCTCGTCGACTACGGCCGCCGCGTTCGAGACGGCGTGGTCGACGACCCGACCTTCCGCCTCTTCGAATGGTCGGTGCCGGTCGATGCCGATCCGTGGGACGAGGAGTCGTGGAGGCTGGCGAACCCGGCGCTCGGCGACTTCCTCTCCCTCGACGAGGTGCGGCGCCAGGCGAGCCAGGCGCGGCGCATGCCGGCCAAGGAACCGGCCTTCCGCAACCTGATCCTCAATCAGCGCGTCAGCGCCGAGCGCCACTTCCTGACCGCCTCGGAATGGATGACATGCGCCGACAAGCCCGACCTCGCCCGCCTCGAGGGCCGCGAGTGCTATGCCGGGCTCGATCTGTCGGCCGTGCGCGACCTGACGGCGCTGGTGCTGGTCTTCCCCGACGACGACGGCGCCTTCGACATCGTGCCGTTCTTCTGGTTGCCGGGCGACAGCCTGCGGGAGCGCGAGGACGAGGACCGCGTGCCCTATTGGGCGTGGAAGACCGCCGGCCACCTCGAGACGACGCCGGGCGCGACGATCGATCCGGCCTTCGTCGCCCATCGCGTCGCCGAGATCGCGACGCGCTTCGACCTCCGGAAGCTCGCCTATGACCGCTGGCGGATCGACACGTTTCAGAAGGCGCTCGCCGAGATCGGCGCCGAGGTGGCGATGGAGCCCTTCGGACAGGGCTTCAAGGACTTCTCGCCGGCCGTCGACCTCGTCGAACGCCTCGTGACCGATCGCCGCATCCGCCACGGCGGCAACCCGATCCTGACGTGGTGCGCGGCGAACGCGGTGGCGACGGCCGACCCGGCCGGCAACCGCAAGCTCGACAAGAGCCGGTCGCGCGGGCGCATCGATGGGATTGTCGCGCTGGCGATGGCGCTCGCCACCGCTTCGAAGCACGGCGGCGAGGAGGCGTGGGAGCCTATGGCGTTCGTGGTGTGAGGCTCGCGGACATGTCGATTTTTCTCACCAACTTGTTGGTCGAAAAAATCGACATGAGCTCAATGGGATCTCTGACCCATTTGGCGATTAACGCCGTCTTGTCTAGAACTATATCCAAACAATATTTTTCTCAAAATCCAATGGGAGTGTCGTGAATTAATGAACGATAATTACATTTCAATATTTATAATTCTTAAGTAATAAGATTCGTTTTCGATTCCAGATATAACGCTCCTAATCGCGATGTCGGCTTCCGTTATCGCTCGCTGTATATGTCGTACTCTAAGTATTGAGTATTTTCCATAGTTATAAATGCAATCATCGTCGTATATATTTTCAATCTTCATATCCCCGATTTGTATAATTACGCTCCGTCCAATTCCTACGTTGAATGAAAGTTCTGTGTCGGGGAGCGCATATCGATTAAGACTACCAATATGGCAGATGGCATTCCGCATTGTATTTACCATGTCAGTTATATCTTTTCCATCTGGAATGTCGTCCGAAAAATCTATTCTCAAATTTTCGCTGCTTAATGCTTGAAGAATATCATTCAAGCATATCATCAATAATGAAAATACCGCTTCTGGTATCCAGAATGGACGACATCGTTCGAAATTCGAATTGATTATAGATTTTGATTTTACAAGAGATTTCAAAATTCTTAGTATCTTGTTTTCATCCATTGCTTTGCCTCCGTTTAAGGCGAACTCCCGCACCTTCGCCGTTTTCATCGACGAAGATCACGCCGGCATTCTCAAGCGCCGCACGTATTGCGTCAATTGTGCGAGGCTTCAACTCTTCGCCCGCCTCAAGCCGGGCGATCGTGCTTGCCGCGACCTTGGACATCTCTGCCAGATCGCGAACTCCGAGTTGCAGCGCGGCGCGTGCCATCCGGCATTGAGCAGCATTCATCGGAACGGTGTTCCTATTTCGGATTGACGTTAGCGGAATAGTGTGAGCAAATCGGCTCAGTGTTCCGAAACGTATCATAGGAGCCGCGCCATGAACAGCATGGTCCGCGAACGGGAAAGCCATGTCTCGCGCCTCTTCATCGAGGTGACGCCCGGCATCCGCCGGGCGCTTGAACTGCTCGCCGAGGCGTCGATCACCCTCCTCGACGAGATCGACGCCCCGGTCGACGAGCTTGAGGCCGATCCCGATTTCGAATGGCTCGCCGAGGACGACGAGGACGGACACGACGCCGAACCGGAAGAGGACGAGCCCGAACTCGGATGGACCGAGGACGGACAGATCGGCAGCCCTGACGATTGGACCGGCTCGGGCCGCGACGAGGACTTCGTCGAACCCGAGACCTCCGGCGGGTTCCCACGCGCCGCGCCGCGACCCTACGAAGAGCGCGCGGTGCAGAAGGCGCTGTTCGATCCGCGAATCGCGCGACGCGGCATGGATGCGCACCGCGCCGCCTGGACCAATCCGGCCGGCGATATCCTCGGCTTCGCGCGCATTCCGACCTTCCCCCACGACCTTCCCGGCCGCTCCGCATGCGTCGTCCGTGACGAAATTCGTCGTCTTAACATGGAGTTGTGGCCGAAGGTCGCGAAGCGGCGTCGTATTTCTGTGAAAAAAACATAATTCTTGACAGGAAGGCATATATCTGAGAAAAACTCAGATTAAGGAGATTCCAGATGGCCCGCCTTCCCACCCTCGTTTCGATCATCGCCGATCGCGACAACCGCGAGCACACCACCATCGATCAGATGGCCCGTTTCATCCGGGAGGCGGGCTTCATCTCGACAACGAAGCGCGGCAAGGGCGCCTCCGAAATGACGGCGAAAGACGCTGCGAACCTACTGATCGGCGTGACCGCGACCGAGTCGCCGAAGAACGCGGCGATCGAAGTGGCTCGCAAGAGCACGTTCCGCCGTCACACTTGGCCGCGGTACCCCGAAATCCCGGCGCCGTTCGCCCGCATCGAAGCGGCGGAGACCTTCGCAGAAGCGATGGAAGCGCTGATCGCCGACACCAACGCAATCGAGGCGTGGTTCGGCGAGTATATCGATGTGGCGTTCCCCGACTTCGATGAACAGAAAAAGTCTTACGCGAAGGAAGACTTTCTGTTCGCGGGGGGCGTCGACATCGTTTTCCGACGCGCCAGTACCGAAATCATCGTCTTCAAGAACAGCCAGAATGGGCGTTTGGTGGAGTACGATTTCAAGTACGTCACCAATAGCGATCTCTTCATGAAG
>JAAYVT010000037.1 GCA_012517025.1 Phyllobacteriaceae bacterium
AGCCAGCGTCTCGTCGGGGGCGCCGAGTTCGTGGAGGACATGGGCAATGATCTCGCAGCGGGCGGCCACAAGGTCGTGACGCCCGCGACGGTGGCGTTCCGGGTCGCTCCAGAACCAGTCGGCGATCGCCTTCAAGGAGGCGCTGCGCGGCATCGACCTGCTGTTGATCGACGACATGCAGTTCCTGCAGGGCAAGCAGGTGCAGCAGGAGTTCTGCCACACCCTCAACTCGTTGATCGACGGCGCCCGTCAGGTGGTGATCGCCGCCGATCGTCCGGCCGCCGACCTCGAGACCCTCGACGAACGCGTCCGTTCGCGCCTCGCCGGCGGACTGCTGGTGGAGATCGGCGCCCCCGATCTCGAGCTGCGCCGCCGCATCGTCGCCCACCGGGTCGAGGCCGCCAAGAAGGCCGATCCGAACCTCGAGATCTCCGCCGCGGTGGTCGACTGGGTCGCCGAGAACGTCGTCTCGTCCGGCCGCGACCTCGACGGCGCCGTCAACCGGCTGGTCGCGCACGAGCAGCTGACCGGCCGCCACGTCGATCTCGAGATGGCGGAGGCCGCTCTGCGCGACCTGCTGCGCGCCCGCGAGCCCAAGAAGATCAAGATCGAGGACATTCAGCGGGTCGTCTCCAAGCATTTCAACGTCACCAAGGCGGATCTGCTCTCCGCCCGCCGTACCCGCACGGTGGTGCGTCCGCGCCAGATCGCGATGTATCTGGCCAAGGCGCTGACCCCGCGCTCGCTGCCGGAGATCGGCCGTCGCTTCGGCAACCGCGACCACACCACGGTGCTGCACGCGGTGCGCAAGATCGAAGAACTGGCCGGCGCCGATCGCGGCTTCGCCGACGAGATCGAGATGCTGAAGCGCATGCTCGACGCCTGAGCGCGTCGTTGCAGACGAAGGATCCGAACGGGCCGCGAGCGATCGCGGCCCGTTCGTCGTTCTCCTCGAGGTTCCCGACGCCCTCCCATGCATCCGCAGGGTCGCTGATCGACCCACGTCGCGCTTGCGTGGGACGGATCGGTGATGTAGCCCGAGGCTCTGGACCGGCGTCCGCCCGAGGGGACGCGCCTGAGCGAGAGGGTATTCGATGGCGGACATGCGTCTCGTCGTGGTCGGCGCGTCCGGCCGCATGGGCCGAGCCCTGATCCGGGCCGTGACCGAAACCGAGGGGGCGACCCTCGTCGGTGCGATCGAACGGGCAGGCTCGCCCGACCTCGGTCGCGACGCCGGCGAGCTCGCCGGCATCGACCGCCTCGGCGTCACCCTCTCCGACGACGCGCTGGAGGCTTTCGCCCACGCCGACGGCGTGCTCGACTTCACCGCCCCGGCCGCCACCGTGCATTTCGCCGAGCTCGCCGCCCAGGCCCGCATCGTCCACGTCGTCGGCACCACCGGCTGCACCCCGGCCGACGAGGCCAAGCTCGCCGCCGCCGCCCGCCACGCGGTGCTGGTGAAGTCCGGCAACATGAGCCTCGGGATCAATCTCCTCGCCCAGCTGGTGCGCGAGGCCGCCCGCGCCCTCGGGCCGGAGTACGACGTCGAGATCGTCGAAATGCACCACCGCATGAAGGTCGACGCGCCCTCCGGCACCGCGCTGCTGCTCGGCCAGGCCGCGGCGGAAGGCCGCCGGGTCGATCTCGCCCAGCATTCGGTGCGCTCGCGCGACGGTCACACCGGTCCGCGCGGCCTCGGCGACATCGGCTTCGCCACCCTGCGCGGCGGCACCGTGGTCGGCGAGCACGCGGTGATCCTCGCCGGGCCTCACGAGCGCATCGAGCTGACCCATCGCGCCGAGGACCGCTCGATCTTCGCCCGCGGCGCCGTCCGCGCCGCGCTGTGGGGCATGAGCCGCAAGCCCGGTCTCTATTCCATGGCCGACGTGCTCGGTCTCGCCTCGCGCGCCTGACTATTCGACAAGGGAGTGAACACGATGGACCGTCTTCTGGTGCTCTGCCGTCACGGCGAGAGCGAGTGGAACAAGCTCAATCTCTTCACCGGTTGGAAGAACCCGGATCTGACGGAGAAGGGCGTCGCCGAGGCCAAGTCCGCCGGCGCCAAGCTCAAGGCCAAGGGCCTCGTCTTCGACGTCGCCTACACCTCGGCGCTGCTGCGCGCCCAGCACACCCTCGACCTGATCCTGACCGAGCTCGGCCAGACCGGCATCCCGATCACCCGTGATCAGGCTCTCAACGAGCGTGATTACGGCGATCTCTCCGGCCTCAACAAGGACGAGGCGCGGGTGAAGTGGGGCGAGGAGCAGGTCCACATCTGGCGCCGCTCCTACGACGTTCCCCCGCCAGGGGGCGAGAGCCTCAAGGACACCGCCGCCCGCGTGCTGCCCTATTGGGACGCCCACATCCTGCCCGACCTGAAGGCCGGCAAGCGCATCATCGTCGCCGCCCACGGCAACTCGCTGCGTGCCCTGATCATGAAGCTCGAGAAGCTCACCCCCGAGCAGATCCTCAAGCGCGAGCTCGCCACCGGCGCGCCGATCGTCTACCGGCTCGACGCCGAGGGCGAGGTGGTGTCGCACGAGGATCTCGCCGGCTGACGAAGCGACTTCGCCGGCGAAGTTTCGGGGCGCGATCCGCGAGGGTCGCGCCCTTTTCGCGCCGTCACGCCCGTATCGACGAGCCGCGCGCGACCAGTCGGCCGGACAGCACGATCTTGCGCGGCGCCATGTCGGGCAGGCGCAGCCGCTCGAACAGCAGATCCATCGCGGTGCGACCGATGTCGGCGACCGGCTGTTCGATCACCGTCAGGCCGGGGCCGACCAGTTCCGTCCAGGTCTCGTTGTCGAAGCCGGCGAGGGCGACGTCGCCGGGGATGTCGAGCCCGGCGTCGTGCAGGGCCCGATAGGCGCCGAGCAGCAGCAGGCCGTTGGAGACCACCACCGCGTCGGGGCGCTCGCCCGTCGCCAACCGCTCGGCGAGCGCGGTCGCCGCCGCTTCCGGCTGCGGCGCCACGAAGCGGGCGTCGGCCACCAGCCCGCGCGCCGACATCGCCGCGCGATAGCCGTCGTGGCGTTCCTGCGCCGTCGAGGAGGTGTTGCCGAACAGGCCGAAGATGCGGGCGTGGCCCTGATCGGCGAGGTGGCCGACCAACAGGCCGGCGGCGGCGACGTTGTCGATCACCACCGCGTCGTGGTCGCCGTTGGGCCCGGCGCGGTCGACCAGGACGATCGGGAAGTCGAAGGCCAGGTCGCCGAGCCGCCCGATGCTCGCCCGCGTCGGCGCGTAGATCAGGCCGGTGATCCGCTCCTCCTGCATCAGCCGCAGATACATCGCCTCGCGATCCGGGTTCTCGTCGGTGTTGCACAACACCACCCGCATCTCGGCGCGATAGGCCGCGTCTTCCACCGCCCGGCTGAGGGTGGTGAAGAACGGATTGCGGATGTCCGAGACGATCAGGCCGATGGTGCGCGAATGCTGCGACCGCAGGCGTCGCGCCGACAGATTCGGCCGATAGCCGGTGGCTCGAACCGCCGCTTCCACCTTCTCGCGCAGGTCGGCGCTGACCGGCCCGTGCCCGAGCACCCGAGACACCGTCGCCGCCGAAACTCCGGCCGCCCGGGCCACGTCCTTGATTCCCACCGCCATCTTTGAAAACGATCCCAAACGTCTGATCGGAAAACGCCCAGCATCTTGTGCGATGCAGCATATATTCTTACAGAAAAATCCCTGGAATGCAACGAGATGGGGATTGACGAATGGCCTGAAAACGTTTTCATTACGGCCACGGAAAAACCGGGAGGAAAGGGTTTCACCATGGCCGCCGCTTCGTCTCTCCTGTCGTCGGATCTGATCCGCATCGCCGCGACGCCGGCCACCAAGGAGGCGGCGATTCGCGAGGCCGGTCAGCTGCTCGTCGCCGCCGGCCGGATCGATCCGGCCTACGTCGACAGCATGATGCGTCGCGAGGAGGTCGCCAACACCTATCTCGGCCACGGCGTCGCCATTCCCCACGGCATGATCGAGGATCGCGGCATGGTCCGCGGCAACGGCCTCGCCATTCTGCAGGTGCCGGCCGGCGTCGAATGGAACGAGGGCCAGACGGTCCACCTGATCGTCGCCATCGCCGCCCAGTCCGACGCCCACATCGCCGTGCTGCGTCGCCTGACTCGCCTGCTGCAGGACGAGCCGGCGCTCGCGAAGCTGATCTCCACCGCCGACGCCGCCGACGTCGTCGCCGCGCTCTCCGACGAGGCGCCGGCCCCGGTCGTCCCGGCCGAGGCGGCGATCGATCTCGCCGAGCGCTTCGACTGGGTCTGCGACTACCCGAACGGCCTGCACGCCCGTCCCGCCGCCCATTGGGTGGACACCGCCCGTCGCACCGGCGCGCGCCTGCGCATCCGCGTCGGCGACCGCGTCGCCGATCCGAAGAATCTCGTCTCGCTGTTGCAGGTCGGCCTGACCTGCGGTGAGACCGTGGTGGTCTCGGCCGAAGGCGGCGACGCCGCCGACGCGCTCGCCCGCATGAAGGCGGCGATCACCGGCCTCACCCTGCAGGAGAAGGCCGACGCCGCCAAGGCGGCGGTGAAGGCGGCCGCGCCGCGCGGCTGGACGCCGCCGAACCCGCTGCCGACGATCCCCGGCATCGCCGCCTCGCCCGGCCTCGCCGTCGGCCGCGTCCACGTCCTGCGCCCGGCCACCGTCACCATCCCCGACGTGCCGGTGCCGCTGGTCGAAGGCGGCGCCGCCCTCGACGACGCCATCGTCGAGACCAAACAACAATTGAAGGTGCTCGCCGACGACACCGGCCGCCGGCTCGGCCCGACCGAGGCCAAAATCTTCGACGCGCAGGCCGAGTTCCTCGCCGACACCGATCTCGTCACGCTCGCCTGCCAGTTGATGGTGGAGGGCCACGGCCCCGCCTGGGCCTGGAACGAGGCGGTGGAACGCACCGCGATCAGCCTGTCGGCGCTCGGCAACCCGTTGCTCGCCGCCCGCGCCGCCGATCTGCGCGACGTCGGTCGCCGCGTCCTCGCTCGTCTCGCCCCCGAGACCGCCCGCGACGGCCTCGCCCTGCCGGACGGCCCCTCGATCCTGGTCGCCGAGGACTTGACCCCCTCCGACACCGCCGGCCTCGACACCACCCGCGTCGTGGCGCTCGCCACCGCGTTGGGCGGCCCGACCTCGCACACCGCCATCCTCGCCCGCACCCTCGGCCTGCCGGCGATGGTCGCCGGCGGTCCGGCGCTGATGGATCTCGAGGAAGGCGCCGAAGTGGTGCTCGACGGCGACGCCGGTCGCCTGTGGATCGGCCCCGACGAGGCCGCCCGCGCCGCGCTCGCCGCACATGTCGAGGAAGAGCGCGGTCGCCGCGACCGCGAGGCCGAGGAGCGTTCCGAGCCCGCCGTCACCCGCGACGGCCGCCGCATCGAGATCGGCGCCAACGCCAACACCCCCGACCAGGTCGCGCTGGCGCTCGACCTCGGCGCCGAGGGCGTCGGCCTGATGCGCACCGAATTCCTGTTCCTCGAGCGTTCGGCGAGCCCGGACGAGGACGAGCAGGCGGAGATCTACGCCGAGATGGCGAAAGCCCTCGACGGTCGCCCGCTGATCGTCCGCGTCCTCGACATCGGCGGCGACAAGCAGGTCGCCCATCTGAAGCTGCCGCACGAGGAGAACCCGTTCCTCGGCGTGCGCGGCGTCCGCTTGCTGCTGCGCCGCCCCGATCTGATGGAGCCGCAGCTGCGCGCCCTCTATCGCGCCGCCAAGGCCGGCGGCCGGCTGTCGATCATGGTGCCGATGGTGACCTCGCTCGCCGAGGTGATCGCCTTCCGCGCCGCCTGCGAGCGCATCCGCGCCGAGCTCGACGCCCCGGTCGTGCCCGTCGGCATCATGGTCGAGGTCCCCGCCGCCGCGGTGATGGCCGATCTCCTCGCTCCGCACGTCGATTTCTTCTCGATCGGCACCAACGACCTGACCCAGTACACCCTGGCGATCGACCGGCAGCATCCCGATCTCGCGGCGGAAGCCGACGCGCTCCATCCGGCCGTGCTGCGGCTCGTCCGCCGCACCGTCGAGGGCGCGGCCAAGCACGGCCGTTGGGTCGGGGTGTGCGGCGGCATCGCCGGCGATCCCTTCGGCGCGGCGCTGCTCGCCGGCCTCGGCGTCGACGAGGTGTCGATGACGCCGCGCGACGTTCCGGCGGTCAAGGCGAAGCTGCGCGCCACCACCTTCACCGACCTCGCCGCGCTGGCCGAACGCGCGCTCGCCTGCTCGAGCGCCGACGAGGTCCGCGCTCTCGAAGGAGAACGGGCATGACCGCCGACGTCGTCACCGTCACCCTCAATCCGGCGATCGACCTGACCGTCGCCGTCGACCATCTGGTGGTCGGCGCGGTGCACCGCGCCCGCTCCGCCCTGTCGAACTGCGGCGGCAAGGGCATCAACGTCGCCGGTTGCCTCGCCGATTGGGGCGTCTCCGTCGCCGCCGCCGGCCTGCTCGGCCGCTTCAACGACGACGCCTTCGCCGAGTTCTTCGCCGCCAAGGGCATCGCCGACGTCTGCGTCCGCGCCCCCGGCGAGACCCGCACCAACATCAAGATCGCCGAACTCGCCGGCGGCTCGACCACCGACGTCAACCTGCCCGGCCTCGCCGTCGACGCCGGCAAGATCGACGCGGTATGGGCGTCGGCGCTGCGCGAAATCGGCGATCGCACCCCGGTGGTGCTCGCCGGCTCGTTGCCCTCCGGCGCCCCCGACGACACTTGGGCGACGATGATCGCCGACCTCGCCGACGAAGGCGCCCGCATCGTCCTCGACACCTCCGGCGCACCGCTCTCCGCCGCGCTCGGAGCGCAGGCGACGCGTCTGCCCTACGCGGTGAAGCCCAATCGCTCCGAGCTCGAGGTCCTGGTCGGCCGCCCGCTCGCCGGGACGACGGACGTCGTCGCCGCGGCGCGCGATCTGGTGGCGCGCGGCGTCGCCCTGGTCGTGGTCTCGCTCGGCGGCGAGGGTGCGTTGTTCGTCGACGCCGCCGAGGCGCTCTCGGCACGACTGCCGGAGAAGACGGTGCTGTCCACCGTCGGCGCCGGCGACGCGATGGTGGCCGGGATGGTCGCCGCGCTCATCGAGGAGGCGTCGCTCGATCGCCTCGCTCGCCTTTCGGTCGCTTTCGCGACCGCCAAGCTCGATCGCATCGGTCCCCATCTCGGGCCGAAGGCGACGGTGGAAGACCTCGCCGCGCGGGTGGACGTGCGGCGCATCGATTGACGGATACGGAACGACGAAACGGGGGGGCACCCCGTCAGGAGGAAGGCATGAAGAAGCTCGTCGCAGTCGTCGCGGCCGATGGTCGTGGCACCCAGGCCCTGCTCGCGGCGGAAGCGCTGCGCAAGGCCGCAGCCGGTCTCGGGGTGAGCCTCGAGGTCGAGAGCCGGGCCGGCGGCACGTCGTCGGCGCCGCTCGCCGCCGCCTCGATCGCGAGCGCCGACGGCGTGGTGATCGTCGGTGACGGCGACGCG
>JAAYVT010000425.1 GCA_012517025.1 Phyllobacteriaceae bacterium
CATAACCGATCGCGCGACGCGGCGAAACGTCGCCCTTCGGACGACGGGAGAAACCGGAGAGGAAGGAAAGGCCGCGCCGGGCGCGGCTCTCACTCGGGCTCGAAGCCGTAGACGGTCAGCGGCAGCGTCGTCTCGCCGATCCGCTCGCCGGTCTCCGCCACCATCCGTCCGCCCATGCGCTCGTAGAACCCGACCGCCGCGGCGTTGTCGACCAGCACCCGAACCGAGAACGAGCCCAGCCCGTAGCGGCGCAGCTCGGCGCGCGCCGCCTCGAACAGCAGCCGGCCGAAGCCGAGCCCCTGATGCTCGGGCGACAGATAGAGTTCGTAGATCTCACCGGCCTGCGGCAGCATCCGCATTCGGTTGGGCCCGATCGTGACGTAGCCGGCGACCTTGCCGCCGACCTCCAGCACCAACACCGCGGTGTGCCGCTTCAGCGCCCGATGCCACCACAGCGGCCCGCGGCGAGCGATCATCCGTTCCAGGTCGCGCCCCGGAATGATGCCGCGATAGGCATGCCGCCAAGCGGCGTCGTGGACGTCGGCGATGCCGCCGGCATCCTCGGTTTCGGCACGTCTGATCCCGATCTGTCCGAGCTTCATGGGAGGAAGCGTAACCCGCGTTCGCCCCCCGGCAAAGCGCAATCATGCGGATTTTCCCTGATGGCCCGAAATTTCGTCCCGGCGGGCGGCGCGCTCTTGAAATCGCGGGGCGCCGCCCCGATCTCTCGCCTCGTTTGCCGTCGACGTCGACGGCGGGGAGGCGACATGAGCGAGGGATACCGCCGCGTCTGGAACGATCCGGAGATCCTCGGACCCGAGGGGGCCCGCGAGGAGCGCGTGCGTGCCGGCCTGTGGGCGACGGTCAGACGCGCCGCCCGGGCGATCCCGTTCATGGAGGACGTGGTCGCGGCGTGGTACTGCGCGATCGATCCGACGACGCCGCGCCGAGTGAAGCTGACGCTGCTCGCCGCGCTCGCCTATTTCGTCGCCCCGGTCGATCTGATCCCGGACGTGCTGCCGCTGCTCGGCTTCACCGACGACGCCGGCGTGCTCTTGGCGGCGATCGCCCTGGTCGGCGGCCACATCACCGAGGAGCACCGGCAAAAGGCACGGGCGGCGCTGGCGGAGCGGTGAGCGGCGGGGTCAGCCCGCCGTCACCACGATCTTGCCCTTGACCTTGCGGGCGGCGATCTCCTCGATCGCCGCCGCCGTCTCGGCGAGCGGACGCACCGCGTGGATGTGCGGACGCAATCGGCCTTCCCCCACCCAGGTCATGATCTCGGCCATCTCGCGGCGGAACGCCTCCGGCTCGCGCACCAGATGGTCGCCCCAGAACACGCCCCTGAGATCGCAGCCCTTGAGCAGCAGCAGGTTGAGCGGGATCCTCGGGATCTCGCCGGCGGCGAAGCCGACGACGAGGTAGCGCCCGCGCCAAGCGGTCGCCCGGACCGCCGGCTCGGTGTAGCGATCGCCGACCGCGTCGTAGACGACGTCGACGCCGCGCCCGTCGGTGAGCTCCTTCAACCGCGTCTTGAGATCCTCGACGTCGTAGTCGACGGTCTCGTCGGCGCCGACGTCGCGGCAGAAGGCGAGCTTCTCGGCCCCGCTCGCGCAGGCGATCACCCGCGCACCGACCGCCTTGGCGACCTCGATCGCCGCCTGACCGACGCCGCCCGAGGCGCCGAGGATCGCCACCGTCTCGCCCGGCTTCAGTTCACCCCGGTCGACGAGACCGTGCACCGCCGTGCCGTAGGTGACCGAGAGAGCCGAGGCCCGCACGAAGTCGAGATCGGCCGGCAGGGCGACGAGATCGGCCGCCTTCGCCACCACCTTCTCGCGCGCGCCGCCCCACTTCACGTAGGCGACCACCCGGTCGCCGACCGCGACGCCCGCGACCCCCGGCCCGAGGCTCTCCACCACGCCGGCGATCTCGCCGCCGGGCGAGAACGGCAGCGCCGGCTTGAACTGATAGCGGTCGCGGATGATCAGCGTGTCGAAAAAATTGAGCGCGCAGGCGCGCATCGCCACCACCACCTCGCCCGGCCCGGCCACCGGATCCGGCAGCTCTTCGTGGACGAGACCGCTCGCCGGACCGTGCGCGCGACAGACGATCGCCTTCATGCCGTTTCCTCCCCGGTGTTCTCCTCGCGGAGGAAACACGCTCGCCCCGCCGTCGTCCAGCCGATGCTTTGGTCGCAGAAGCCGCCCGGATCCCGCCCGACTTTCGCCGTTTCGCTGCGCCAGGAGAAGCGCGCGACGGCGAACCGCGAGGGGTCGACGCCGTCCGCCGCGCCTCGGCAACCACTTGGTAACCATCGGCGTGGTTAGTGGAAGATGAAGAAGCGCCGCCGCCGAGACTGCGGCCGTGCGTCGTCTTGCGAGACGGAGTGAGAAGACATGAAGACCGCTCTCGGCGCCGTGACCCTGGCCGCCTCCCTCTTCGTGACGGCGAGCGCCGCGCTCGCGGAAACCAAGCCGGCCGCCCGGAAGCCGGCGCCCGCCAAGCCCGCCGCCACCACCACTTCGCCGGCCGCCCCGGCCGGCTCGCCGCTGCTCCTGGTCGAGGCCAAGGACTGGCGTGCCTTCACCGCCGCCACCGCCAAGGGCAAGATCTGCTTCGCGCTGGCCAAGCCGCAGAAGATGGAGCCCCCGTCGCTCAACCACGGCGACGTGTTCTTCTTCATCTCGACGCGCCCCGGCGAGAACGTCCGCAACGAACCGAGCCTGCAGGTCGGCTATCCGATGAAGGAGGGCTCCAAGGCCTCCGCCGACATCGACGGCAAGAAGTTCGCGATGTTCACCAAGGCCGACGGCGCTTGGCTCGAGCAGGACGGCGATCTGCCGAAGTTCCTCGACGCGATGAAGAAGGGCTCGAAGCTGGCGATCTCCGCCACCTCCGGCCGCGGCAACCCGACCTCTTACGTCTTCTCGCTGGCCGGCCTGTCGACCGCCATCGACGCCACCGCCAAGGAATGCAAGTGAGGCGGCGCGGCCGACGCTTTCGTCGGTCGCGATTTTCGGCTATGAACGGACGAATTCAGGCGGATGGGGCGACCCGTCCGCCTTTGTCGCGTTCGCCGCGCCGAACGCCGGAGCCTCCACGAAGGATGACGCCATGACGCGCCCCCTCCCGGCCGCGCCCGCGACCGCCACCCCCGACGTCCTCGACGAGATCGTCAAGCGGCCGCAGGCCGTCGCCACCGTCGACGCCAAGCCCTCACTGCTCGGCCTCACCCGCGACAAGCTCGCCTTCGCGCTGTCCTCGATCGGCGTCGAGGATCGCCACATCCGCATGCGGGTGAACCAGCTCTGGCATTGGATGTATCTGCGCGGCGTCGCCGACTTCGCGTCGATGACCAACGTCTCCAAGGACCTGCGGGCGAAACTCGCCGAGCATTTCGTGGTCGGCCGGCCCGAGCTCGTCGCCGAGCAGATCTCGGTCGACGGCACCCGCAAGTGGCTGTTCCGCTTCCCCTCGCGCGGCGCCGGCCGACCGGTCGAGGTCGAGACCGTCTACATCCCCGAGGAAGGCCGCGGCACGCTCTGCGTCTCGAGCCAGGTCGGCTGCTCGCTCACCTGTTCCTTCTGCCACACCGGCACCCAGGTGATGGTGCGCAATCTGACGGCGGAAGAGATCGTCTCGCAGGTGGTGGTCGCCCGCGAGCGTCTCTGCGACTTCCCCGCGGCGGAGAAGGCCGAGGGCGCGCTCCCGGCCGAGGGCCGCCTCGTCACCAACATCGTCATGATGGGGATGGGCGAGCCGCTGATGAACTACGAGCCGGTGCGCGATGCCCTGCTGATCTTCGCCGACGGCGACGGCCTGTCGCTGTCCAAGCGCCGCATCACCCTGTCGACCTCCGGCGTGGTGCCGCTGATCCCGCGCATCGGCGCCGAGACCGGCGTCATGCTGGCGATCTCGCTGCACGCGGTGCGCGACGACCTCCGCGACGTGCTGGTGCCGATCAACAAGAAGTACAAGCTCGCCGAGCTGCTGCAGGCCTGCCGCGACTATCCCGGCCTGTCCAACGCCCGCCGCATCACCTTCGAATACGTGATGCTGAAGGGGGTGAACGACAGCCCGGCCGACGCCCGCGAACTGGTGCGGCTGCTGCGCGGCATCCCGGCGAAGATCAACCTGATCCCGTTCAACGCCTGGCCGGGCTCGGCCTACGAGTGCCCCGACTGGGACACGATCGAGGCCTTCGCCGAGATCGTCAACCGCGCCGGCTACGCCAGCCCGATCCGCACCCCGCGCGGTCGCGACATCCTCGCCGCCTGCGGTCAGTTGAAGTCGGCCTCCGAACGGCTGAAGGTGGCCGAGCGCCTCGCCCTCGAGGCGATGATGGCCTCCGGCGGCGACGACGACTGACGTCCGCACTGGACGGGGGACCGCCGCAGACCGCACAATGACGTTCGCGATTCGTCTCTCCGCGCGGACGATCCGCCGGTTTTCTCGCGCGTGTCGATCGACCATGTCGGATCCCGCTTCCCGTCTTCGTGACCTGCCGCTCGAGGCGACGCGCGTCGCCTCCGGCCGCATCGGTCGCCTCGCCGTCGCCTATCTGGTCGCGGTGATCGTCACCGCCGTCGTCCGCACCCTCGGTCTGGTGATCGAGGAGAGCTGGGTCGGCGGCTTCGATCGCCTGATCGCCGCCAACGGCTGGTCGAGCCTCGTCCTCGTGCCGGCCATGACCGCGCTCGTCGCCTTCGTCGCCGCCGCGCCCTTCGCCACCGCCTTCCTGGTGATCGCCGAGGGACAGGGCCTGCGCACCCGCCGCGCCTATGTCCTCGCCGGTCTGATCGTCGCGGTTTCGACGCAGTTCCTGCTCAGTGTTCCCTTCGGCCTGCCGCTGCCCTCGATCGGACTGGTCGGGCTCGACGCCGTCGCCGGCGCGGTCGGCGGCTGGGTCGCCTGGATCGTCGGCGTCCGCTCGGCGCCGCCGCCGCCTCGCCTCGCGCCCTGGCAGGACGTCTGAGCGAGAAGCCCCCTCCGGGTGGACGAGAAGGAAGGACCCCGCCGTGCCGTCGCTCTCGCGCCTCCTCTGGCGGTTCGTCGTCGCCGGGCTCGGCTTTTCCCTCGCCGTGATGGTGAGCGTGGTGATCGGCGTTCTCGCGGTCGGCACCGTCGAGGCCGGTCGGCGCGTCGTCGACGGCGACGAGGCCGGCCTGCTCGCCTTCGTCTTCGCCGGGATGCGCGGCGGCGTCCTGCTGCCCGCCTTCGCCGCGATCGTCTGGCCGGCCTGGGCCGGCGCCGTGGTGCTCGGCGAGGCTACCGCCACCCGCTCGCTCGCCCTCCACCTCCTGGTCGCCGCCGGCATCGCCGTGGTCGGCCTGATGGGCCATGCCCCGATCGTCGGCTTCGTCGAGGCGAGGGCGGCGGTGGCGGTCGGGCTCTCCGCCGGCTTCGCCCACTGGCTGGTCGCCGGCCGCTCCGCCGGTCTCCTCGATCGGCGCCGCGGCGCGGGAGCTCCGCGCCCGTTGCATGACGAAGCAGCGGATTCCGCGTTATCCGGAAGAGATCCGACCCCGTGAGGGGCGACACGACGGAGGCGGAAGTGCAGGATCGTTACGACGTGGTGATCGCCGGCGGCGCGATCATGGGTTCCTCCACCGCTTGGTACCTGAAGAAGGAGCTGGGCTGGAGCGGTTCGGTGCTGGTGGTCGAGAAGGACCCGACCTACGCGCGTTCCGCCACCATGCTCTCCGCCGCCTCGATCCGGCAGCAGTTCTCCACCCCCGAGAACATCCGCCTCTCCCGCTACGGCATCGAGCTGATGCACTCGCTGAAGGAGCGCTTCGGCCCCGACGCAGACATCGGCTTCCACGAGGAAGGCTATCTGACCCTGGCGAGCGAGGCCGGCGTGCCGATCCTGAAGTCGAACCACGCGATTCAGATGGCCGAGGGCTCCGACATCGAGCTGATCGGCCCCGACGAGATCGCCCGCCGCTGGCCCTATTTCTCCACCGAAGGGGTGGCGCTCGCCGCCTACGGCCGCTCCGGCGAAGGCTGGTTCGACGCCTGGATGTGGCTCGACATGATCCGCAAATCGGCCAAGGCGGCCGGCGCCGACTATGCCCACGCCGCCGTGGTGGGCATCGAAAAGGAGGGCGACAAGGTCACCTCCGTCACCCTCTCCGACGGCCGCAAGATCGCCTGCGGCACCTTCGTGAACGCCGCCGGCCCGGCCGCCGGCGACGTCGCGAAACTCGCCGGCATCGAGCTGCCGGTCGAGCCGCGCAAGCGCTTCGTCTACGTCGTCCATTGCCGCGAGCAGGTGCCGAACCTGCCGATGCTGATCGACGGCACGGCGGTCGCCTCCGGCGTCTACGTCCGCCCCGAGGGCCAGTTCTTCATCTGCGGCGTCTCGCCCGACGAGGAGACCGACGCGCGGGCCGCCGACGACGACTTCGACGTCGACTATTCGCTGTTCGACGAGCTGATCTGGCCGGCGCTCGCCACCCGCATCCCCGCCTTCGAGGCGCTGAAGCTGATCCGCGCCTGGGCCGGCCACTACGACTTCCACACCTTCGACCACAACGCCGTGGTCGGCCGTCATCCCGAGATCTCCAACTTCGTCTTCTGCAACGGCTTCTCCGGTCACGGCTGTCAGCAGGGGCCCGGCGCCGGCCGCGCCGTCGCCGAGCTGATCGCCTTCGGTGAATACCGCTCGATCGATTTGTCGGTCTTCGGCTACGATCGCCTCGCCGCCGGCCGCAAGGTCGTCGAGGCCAACATCATCTGAAGCCCAGAGGACGGCATGGGAGACGACGCGCGGACATCCACGGTGTTGGTCGTCTCCTCGCAGGTGGCGCGCGGCGCGATCGGGGCGCGGGCGTCGGCCTTCGCGCTCGAGCGCCTCGGCCACACCGTCTGGCTGGTGCCGACGGTGTGGATGCCCTGGCACCCCGGCCACGGCCTCTCCACCCGCCTCGCCCCCGCCCCCGACGGCTTCGCCGCGGCGCTCGCCGAGATCGCCGCGAGCCCGAAGGCCGGCGAGATCGACACCGTGCTGACCGGCTATTTCGCCGACGCCCGCCAGATTGCGGCGGTGGCCGAGCTCACCGAGCGGCTGCGCCTGATCAACCCCGGCCTGCGCCTCGTCGTCGATCCGGTGCTCGGCGACGGCGACGCGGCCGGTCACGGCCGGCTCTACGTCGCCGAAAGCCTCGCCGCGACCCTGCGCGACCGCCTGCTGCCGCTCGCCGACGTCGCCACCCCCAATCTCTTCGAGCTCGGCTGGCTCGCCGCCGCCCCGGTCGCCACGACGGCGGAAGCGATCACCGCCGCCCGCACCCTTCCCGCTCCGCTGGTCGTCGTCACCTCCGCCCCGGCGATGATGACGCGGGCGATCGCCACCCTGTGCGTCACCGCCGACGCCGCCACCCAGTTCGAGCACCCGATGATCGAACCGGCCCCGCACGGCACCGGCGATCTCTTCGCCGGCCTGCTCGCCGCCCGCCTCGGCGCCGGCCTCGCCACCGAAGCGGCGGTCGGCCGTGCGGTCGCCGGCGTGTTCGAGCTGGTCGCCCGCTCGACCCGCGCCGGCGCCGACGAGCTGGTGCTCGCCGCCGAGCAGGATCGCCTCGTCCACCCGATGGCCGAGGTCTCGGTCCGCCGCATCGGCGAGGCCCGCGCCCGCCGTGCCGTCGTCCGCCCGACCCCGCTCGGCTGAACCACGATGGACGCCGCCCGCCCGCTCGCCGGCATCGACGGCTGCCCCGCCGGCTGGATCGTCTGCCGCATCGCCCCCGAGGGGCCGATCGCGCCGGAGATCGACGTCGTCGCCCGCCTCGTCCATCTCTTCGATCGCTCCGACGCCCCGGCCCTCGCCGCCGTCGACATGCCGATCGGCCTGCCCGAGGCGATCGGCCCGACCGGGCGCGGCCCCGAACGCCTCGTCCGCCCGCTGCTCGGCGAACGCCAATCCTCGGTCTTCTCGATTCCCGCCCGCGCCGCGATCTTCGCCGGCGAGGGCCTCGACGACCGCGCCGGATTCACTGCGGCCTGTGCCGCCGCCCTCGCCACCTCCGATCCGCCGAAGA